>NZ_JBEUEL010000007.1:0-112993 GCF_041725775.1 Pueribacillus sp. YX66
GTTTGTTTCAAGTTCTTCGCTAATCGTTTAAATGCATTTAATTCACAGTCTTGTTTTGGTGTATCCTCGGATTCATTTTCAATAAATTCTGAAGCAACACTGAATACCATATTTCCAACGACTAATTTCGCCTCAAGTACATGATGCATATAAACGGTTGTTGTTTCTCCAGTTTCTTCATCCTTGTATTCTCTTCGTAGACAGTGCTCACAATGCTTTTCTCTAAATGTATGAAGACCCGTACCATCTACAATAATTGGCCAATATTTATCTAAAATGCGGTAAGATTCAAAGCATCTCTTCTTTAGAAGTGCTTTAATCATGTATGTTCTTATTTTCTCTAGCTCTTCCATTTCCAACTTGGATAAAAAGTCATTGATTGTATCGTAATGAGGAAGTTCTTCGAGCTCATCTATGCTTAGAGCTGTTTTCACATTCTCAATACATTCATCCGTGTTAAAGTGCACAGTCATGTTTCTCATCGTATCAATGCCGATGATACTTTTAAGAAGAATGGTATATAAAATCGTTTCAGGTCCATACGTAATATAACCTTGGTGCCTAGGGTCTTTGACTTTATTTAGCTGTTTTATAAAGTCTTTGAAGAAATGATGTTGAATTTTGAGTAAGTCGAAAAAATAATTTTTATTTTTTTCTCTATTACGTTTTTCTTTTCGTGTAAGCATTTTAAAATCCCCCAATCTTTGATAAATACAGTTAAATTATCCCATATTTATCACATGTTGGGGGAAGATTATCTCGAAGAATTTTTACTCCTCAGACCTGAATTCACGATTCACCCTTCAAGTCTTCAATCCTATAAACGTAATACCCTTCATAATGATAACTTGCGTCGATTCCTTTCATATAAACATCTCGATCATTGACGTTATCCGTCAAAGCTGCTTTCAAAAGAACTTTGATTTCAACATCTTTTATTGGACTTCTCTCCATCGCTAAAAGATAATCTTCCTTGTCAACCTTACTCCAATCAACAACTTGTTTTAATTCTTTTTTCAATATATTGTCAAGCCATATTCTCATACTTCTACCATTTCCTTCTCTAAAAGGATGAGCAATATTCATCTCAATATATTTTTCAATAATTTCATCAAAAGTCGCTTGCGACATCTTCTCAATGTTTTGAAGGGCATCTGCTAGATATATCACAGGTGCGAAACGAAAATTGCCTTTTACAATATTTACATCACGTATTTTCCCGGCGAATTCATAAATCTCTCCGAATAGATAATGATGAATTTTCGATAAGGCTTTATAAGTTCCAACTTCCAAAGCATCTAAAAAACCAGTTTCAAACATTTCCAAAGCTTTTTTCTTACTAATCTTTTCCTCCACACGTGCTAGTTCCGCAGCATTCGTAATAGCTAATTTATTTTCAAGCACCATTACTTTACCCTCCTCTTAACATAATTTTTCATTTTATAAGATATCGTTCATGAATATACGACAAAACTATCATAGTATCTTTATTATAACGTAATGATACAGATGAACGTATTAATTTAAAAGGTCAGCCGTTAAATTGAAGTCAATATCTATACTATCCACTCTCCTGCTAGTTATTACTTCTGTCTACTCAATCTAGTTATTTTTCAGGCGCCCTTGATTTGTTCCCGCAAACCAAAAACACCTATTTCGCCGAGTTGACAAAATAGATGTTCTTTCTTAAAACGTTGTTATATCAATATTTACTCCTGTACTTTTAAAATAAACACTTTTCTTTCCCCACCCCACAACCACGCATTCTACCATTGCCTATTAAAATAAAGTTTTGGCTCACACTTTTTCATCACGCTTTTTCCCAATCCTTGATTTCATGGGCTTTGCAAGTCATTTCCTGGCTTAAGACAAATCTTTATTATAAAAATCGGGGGAAAGATTAGGGGCAAAGGAGACAAATGTTTATTTTAACGGATAAGACTTTATTTTAAATTCACAACTCCTGTACAATCAAAATAAACTTCTGCTTTTTCTCCCCCCTCAAACCCGCATTCCACCGTTCAAGTTAAAATAAAATTTTGCTACAGAACCCCCATTTTCACACATTTTCGGTTCAAAAACGACCGTTTTTCGAGCCTTTTTCGGCTGTTTTTTCACCTTTTTTCGAAGTTGGAATAATGTTTTGCTAGATAATAGAGTGAAGAATTGAAGAAAGAAGAGATGAGGAAACCAGAGAAAAATATTGGATTAGTATTGATTTTTTAATGATTTAATATTGAGTGTAATATTGGATAAACCCTTTTATATTAATGAGTTAGGAACATTACTGTATTGAAAAAGTATTGGAAAAGACATAAAAAAACTCGGGATCCTTTTGAGGAAAACCCGAGTAAATACTGAGTTAGATAATGAAAAAGCAAATGTTTATTATGGTGCTACAACTCCCTAGACATCAATGCTACCAACTCAACATGGAACGAGCCACCAAGCTTGATGTCTAGAGATTTTTTATGGGTGAGTAGGTATGCGGGAACATGTCGACTAACGATGTACGTACGTGGGAATAGGTCAATAAATTTTGTTATATGACAAGGCTTAAAGTCATCTTGTTCATCCTATTACTATCTTCAACAAGGAAATCTCATACTCTTTTATCAAATCTAGTGTTTGAAAAATATTCATCAAAAATATTTGGATCAAATGGTTCTCCATGTTTCCAAGTTGGATTGTTTTCCCTCACAATATCGACTAACTTTTGCGCCTCTGCTGTCTTTATCTGTGTCAACGTCCACATAACTGATGCACGTTCATCTACAGGTAAAGTCTTCGCATGCTTTTTTATGAGTTCATTAAATGATTCACTTTTTTCGTTTACCATACCAAATCCGTTTATAAAATTCTTCCTCGTCTGTTGAATAACCTTTTCTTTAATATCATCTGAAACTTCAACTAACTTTTTCCAATCGCTCCGTCCAGTAATATCCATTCCCGGTTCAATGAACTTACTCGGATCAAAAGTTTCCTGTTGATTTTGTGGATTAGATATTCTGTCTGCCTGTTGCATCGTCTTAATCCAGATAGATAGTGGTTGTCCTCCAATACGCATATTAATCAGACTCCTTTTATTTATGATTTTCTTATTCGTAACTAATGCTATTACAGTTATTAGAAAGTTTATGCTATATCATTATTTGTTAATACGTATAATCTACTGTCATTCGTGCGGTTGCAGTTGAAACCGTTCCAGTTGTAACAATATATACTTTCCAAGTACCATAGGGATCTAATCCATTAAATTCAGTAAACGATAGTGAGGTACTACCTACCAAGCGCGAGGCCGAATAACACTTGGGTGTTTAACGTAAAGATAAAACGAATCACTTCCAGAACTAACATTAACATTCACTTTAACACTTGATACTGATGCATTCCCTGGAACTGATCCCGATGAAATGTTCCATGAAGCAGATGGATTTCCAAACAGTGAGTTCATTGTGCTTGTACTACCAGTAAAATAATTTGACGCAGCATCCACTGGTAATGCCATTGTTAGACAAATCACAAAAGACATTATAATGATAGACATTTTCTTTTTCATCTTGAATAATTTTCCTCTCGTTTAAGTTTATTTACTATATATATCGGTCACCGTATACATTTCTAAAGTTTCACAATATAAAAACGACCTATACAATTATCACTATGTCGATTGTATAAGTCGTTTTTTGAATGAAATATTATATTTCAACTTCAACAGCCATTTCAGACTTAAATTCTATCTCCAACTTCTCAGGGTGAACAGTAATCTTTTCAATCATTCGCCTCACTAGTTGTTCATCATACGTTTCTAATTCACATGTTTGCTTTTTTAATAATTCTGCAATTTCATTCAATCGCTCTCTTCCATTATCTTGTTCTGCAATCTCTAGTTGAAGTTGTTGCTTTTCTTCCCTTTGTTTGTAAATATTATCAACAACGTCATTATAGTCTTTGTTCGAATTCGCTAGGCCGATTAAAGAATGTTGCAAGGCTTCCAGTTCTTTTTCAACTTTCACCAGTTTATCGTGTAAATGACTTGATAACGTATGTGCAATATTTTGTTCTAAGACTTTGAGAAAGTTGCTCCGATTTTTAAACAGTTCATTTATCGCTTGGATAACGGCTTGCTTTAAGTCCTCTTCTCTAACAGTTCGCGCATCACAAAACACTCCTGTATTTTCAAGCCTGCTGACGCATCGCCAAACGATTGACCTCTTCCCTCGGTTATTCCAATGGACTCTTCTAAATATTTCTCCACAGTTTTCACAAAATACAATTTGAGCCAAACTATGGTTGCTACTGTAATTTCGTCTTTGTCCATTTTTGCTAATATGAGCGATTTTTCGTTTTTTCAACTCTTCTTGCACGAGCATGAAGAGATGTTTTGGTATGATGGCTTCGTGGTTATTTTCCACATAGTATTGCGGTACAACCCCATCGTTGTTCACCCGCTTTTTTGATAAGAAATCAACGGTATATGTTTTTTGAAGAAGTGCATCTCCCATATATTTTTCATTCGTTAAGATTTTATGAAGTGAACTGCTGTACCATTTTTTTCTTCCTGCACCCGTCACTGTTCCCGCATTTTCGTGTTCGTTCCTGTAATGCCATCGTCTGCATAAAGAGAATAATCAAATAAGGCGATAATACGTTCGACCTACATGCATACCCTCTTTAGAAGAATAGTGAATAGGAATATACTTTTTTGCTTTTAAAGGAAAAAACTTCATGTCAATATATCACAATATAATATAATTATAGACAATTATATCACATTATGATATATTGTCTTTAGATACATGTATCACTTTGTGATATGATTTAAACAAATATAAGGGGTGATTATTTGAAAGAAACGGAACAATTAACAGACTCAATGTTTTATATAATGACTGCCTTAACTAAACCGAGGCATGGCTACGCTATTATGAGCCTAATTGAAGAAACAACGGATGGAATTATTAGTATAGGGCCTGCTTCAATGTACACAATCATTAAAAAGTTATTAAAACAAGAATGGATTTATTTGTATGATAAGTCAGATTCAAGACGTAAAACCTATCTACTTACCCAAAAAGGAAGTGAAGTACTAAGAAATGATTTACAAGTAAGAAAACGGATGATTCAATTAGCGGAAGAGGGATTAGAGGAGGTTAAAGAATGAGTCAAACAAAGTATATTACATCAGGTGGATTAGCTTTTTCAGAGAATAAGGATATGGAAAAATTACGCAAGTATTCTTTGAAAGGCTGGCATGTCCGTGACTTTAAGTTTATGGGCTATACCCTAGAAAAAGGAGTAAGCTCAGATTATGTCTACAGTGTTGATTATCGCTCATTAAAAGCAGAGGAAGAAGAGGAATACTTTGACTTTTTCTCATCTGCTGGCTGGTCACACGTTGCCTCAGAAGCAGATATTCATTTATTTAGGGCAAATCCTGGTACAAAACCGATTTATACAGATCATGACACAAGGATTGAAAAATATAAAAGTTCCATTGATTCCATTAGAAAATTCGCAGTTCCATTTGTCCTCATGACAATATTAGCATGGATTGGGACTATGTTAAGCTCAGGTAGCTTGGAATCAGTCCTTCTTGTCGTGGCTGTTATTCTTAGTGTTATTGCCCTTCCAATGACTTGGACTGTAGTCGCAACTTATCATAATAAATGGAAGGTAGAAGGCAGAGAGAAATTAGTGAATTTTATGAAGCTTATACCAGCTCTTCTCTTGATTATTTCAGTAATTATTTTGCTAGTTTTTAATGAAAGTGGGACAATAATAAACCTTTTATTATACATGATTATTGGTGGAACACTTCCCATAGCTATTTGGGCAATCATGTCCCTTTATCATAAATTCAGGGAAAAGAGTAATTAAAATAAAACCTACGAAATTTGTTTGAGTTGAGTTTATATTTTGTCTAATACAATACCCATCATGTGAACATTATTCTAAGTAAGATATAGTTGTTCGACATTGATAGTTTAACAGATGAACTCGATTGTAGAAAAACATAGATGATTTTGAAATTCTTTAGAAACTACCAAAAAGCAATTATACTTTGCGGGACTTTTGCTTTACTCTTATTTCACAAATGCATCCATAATCCTATTTTGTTTTCCAACAACTATTTAACAGAATAAAAACTTATTGAACATGACGTTTAATAAACTAGCATGATACTATATGGGAAATACTAGAGATAATATGCGAGGTAAATTGATGAGAACTCTAATTAAAAATCGACTATCATACCTGTATAAAGGTGAGTTATTTGGGATTATTACGTTTATTTTTCTAAGTCTTTTATTTAACAGAGTATTTCCTGAACTAAGAATATACTCCCTATATTCGTTTTGGGTTTCATTTATCCTTTTAGAATTTCTCTTACTACAAGGGACTGTGTATTGGTATGTAAAATGGAAAAGATTAATAATAGAACGGAACTCCATAACCCCTATACAGATTGTTAAACTATTTAATCGCATAAGAAAATTGAATATCATCTGGATTTTCGTTACGCCTCTTGTGTTTGTTATTGACATTTTTAAATGGTATCCTATTTTGCCAAGGGGCGGTTTAACTCTTTCGGGATTTATTTATATTTTCGCCTGTCTTGAGTACGTTAACTATTTTCATTTCCAACTCTCCTATGATAATTTTTCGGATATTAGGAATCTTATAAAATCAAAAAAGTTAAAGAAATCGTCTTTAAATAAAGACTTTAGAAGAATTAAATGAATAACAATTAATATCAAATTTTAGGCAACTTTAATAAGAAGGAGAAAAGCAATTTATTTCCTTGAATACATTCGGACCTTTTTACAAATAAGGAATCATTTTTACTATATTGATGATCAGATTTTTTAGTAAAGGGAGGAAGTTTTCTGTTCGAGACAATACGGATTATTTTAAAACCTCTTATTTCCCTGTTCATGGATTAATTAATGCACCGAGAGAATGAAGGAGGCATTTTTAAATGGATAATAATAAAGGAGAAAAAAAGTTGACAAGTTCTTGGTGGTTCCTCATGTTATGCATAATGATTGGAGGGATTTTATCTGTTTTTGAATTTAATTAACAAACATCGATTCATTGTAAAAATAAAGAGAGGACTGAATGTAATGACAAAAATTTTACCGTTACTAGTATTAATGATAATAGCTGGTAATACCGCTCTAATGTTAACTCAAACTGTACAGTTGCCATATATTTTATTTTGGTTTTTCTTGATATTATCTATTGTTTTTAATATTTGGGGTATAGTGGGTTTAGTTCTCCATTTTCGGATTCGAAAAGTTGAAGATTCGTAATAATATTCTCATCTTCTGCAATTGGGTTCGATTGTGGAAGAATATGAATTATTCTAAAAAATCATCCAAAGAGCCAGATTATACTCTTCGGATGATTTTTATTTACTCATACTTCACAAACGCATCTTTAAATCCAGCCTTTTTTGCTTTTTCCAGCTGTTTATCTGCATTCTTTTTCACACTATAGGCACCAATCTGTACACGATACAGTTTCTTGCCACTAGTTGTCGGTTTAGGTGTTGACGTACCTTGCGCTAATTCCTTCTTCACATCTGCCCGAATCGTATCCATTGATTTTCCATGTTTTGAAAACCAATGACGTGGGTCACCATGATTACTAGCAATCTTCTTTTGGTAACCTTCATAATGCCCGATGATATTTTTCTCCGTCAGTTTGTATTGTTTACAAAGGTAAGCAGCAAGTTCAACAGCTTCTTTATAAACTTTATTAAAGTAAGTTTTGTCGGTTAAATTATCTTCACAGATTTCAAAACCAATATGTGTATTATTCGCCTCTCCACCCGCATGCCATCCACGATGATTTCAGGGTAACGTTTGATAAGTGGCGATTGATCCATCTTTTAACTTCCCTATAAAGGCATGGACACACACTTGCCTTCCATCTGGTCGTGGCTGATTCCAGTGATTATTATATTGGTTTTTTCCCAGCAAGCCATCATCTGGACCAACATAGCGTTTTAAATTCGGATTGTTTGCCCCTGTGCTATGGACCATAATTCCTTTTGGTGTAATTTTCTTTCCTGCTTTGTAACATTCATTCTTTGTTAAATATAACTTTTTTAAATTCATGATTCGTTTCCTCCTTTATTGTGTAACTGAGCAAGTACATTTTTCAACTTCTCAGGAATCGGTAAACCTAACCGTGAAGCATTTTCTAGCATAGAAATACCTTCATTTGAGCAATAAAAAAAGATGACCGCGGTTCTAAGAACGCTGCCATCTCCTATTAGATGTATGTCAATCATATGCCCGACACCTACTAATATAAAAATTAATACTTATTTTAATATCCCTCGGTAACCAATTTCACTAGATAATTCTTTATCGGCAAATTTACTCGAAGTCCTTGCTGCAAAGCCAAAATGCCCACCACTATTCATACAAATAAGAACTCATTCTACCAACTCAATGCTACACTTCACGAAACGCTTACTATATGCGTACTTAAATAAATAGGCATCGGCTATTCAAAACCACAAAAATCTGACCTCTCGATCATTCGCTTTTCTCTATTCCCTAGACAACAAAGCAACCAGCTCAACATGGATAGAGTGAACCTAGTGTCGTATCATTTTTATCGTCTGACAAGTTTTGTTATTACCTCAACGTGGGACGAGTTGATACAATTGATGCATTTGCGATTTATAGCAAAACGGTCGTATGCGGGAACATGTCGACTATTTCGTACGTTCGTGGGAACATATCGACTTAATTGTACGTTCATGGGAACATATCAATAGATTTGCTTTATTTCCCTCTAGTCAGTTCTTTCTTTTCTTTCAATAATCTTTGAAATTCATCTTCTAACTCTTGTGAAGGCTCCAAACTCAACCTACCCAGAACGTCAGATATTTTAGTTTCGATTAGTAAAAGTTGATCATCATTGTTGGACTTTGTTTGATTCTCTAACCACTCTTCATATGCTTCGTATGATCCATCGAATACTGTTATCTTACCATCTTTTATATCAATTATTTTTGTAGCTATATTTTTTACTAACGTTCGGTCGTGAGTAACAAATAGAATCGTTCCATGATAACTTTTCATTAATGTTTCTAGCGCTTCTAAAGATTCAATATCTAAAAAGTTAGTTGGCTCATCTAATACGAGCATATTTACATCACTTAAAAACAGTTTAGCTAAGGCTATCTTTACTTTTTCACCACCACTCAATATACCCACCTTTTTATATACGTCTTCATCCCAAAAATGCATTCTTGCTAAAACAGTTCTTATTAATGTTTCATTCTGACTAGAGGTCGATTGTACATTTTCTATGATTGATTTCTCATCATTTAGGATGGTTAAGTGTTGAGAGAAGTAACCGATCTTAACTTTTTCTGGAATTGTCACTCCTTCATCTTGCTTCACTATTTTTTTAAGTAACGTTGTTTTACCTGAGCCATTTTTTCCAATGATAGCAACTTTATCGCCGCCATATAAATATAAGCTAAAGGGTTCCCAGAGCTTACGTTCACCAATCTCTCCCTTAATATTTTCAGCACGTAAGACAGATTGGTTTGTTAAGTTTTCTTCATTTAACATATCCATCTTAATTTCAGGTAGCTCTTTTGCCTTGTCAAGCTTATCCAATTTCTCCAGTCTTGTCTCTAAAGCTTTTACCGAACTTCTCAGCTTTTTCTGTATGTTGGCGTAGTGCGTTTTAGCACCCAATATTCTTGCATCAGAAGGACTAAGATTCTTAGGTTTTTTTGTTGCTCGTCGTGCGCTTTCTTCTTTTTGACGTATTGCTCTTTCTAATTTTTGTTTCTCACGTTCATACTTTTCAAATTCAGATTGTTCTTGTTTTTTCAATAATTCTTTTTGCTTTGCATATTCATCATAATTTCCTTTAAATATGTTTAACGTATTATTTTCAATTTCCCATATTTCAGTACATACATTATTTAAAAATGTCCGATCATGCGATACTACGACAGTTGCTCCTTGATAGTTTCTTATCTGTTTTTCTAACCAAGCAATTCTTTCCGTATCTAAGTGTGTTGTCGGTTCATCTAAAAGAAGCAGGCCTGAGTTCTCATTGAAAGCGTTCTGTAAATATTGCTGTGTTATTTCGCCACCACTTTTCTCCAATCTTGATTCTTTAAATTGTGGCACTAATTTTGTCGATGTAAAAAGCGTAAGATTACCTCCATCAGGTAATTCTTCACCTGTCATAATTTTTAATAGGCTTGTTTTTCCCGTTCCATTCCTACCTACTAAACCTATACGTTGATTATCATGTACTTGCAATAATTCAATATCAAATAGCACTCTGTCATGTAATTGTTTTTTGATTGATGTTCCTTCAAATAATAGCATAATCCCATCTCCTTATATTGAGGGGATATAAAAAACCCCCTAATTCCATTCAGAATAGGAGGTCAGTAAAATTTATAAGTATACACCTAAAAAAACATTACAAAATTAGGGTAAACCACACTGCACAATACAATCCTATTCTGAAAATTATACATAAAACGCTCCCCAAATAACCTAGGTTAAGTTATTGATTTACTATTTTATGTTGATTTTCTTTAATAAATAGGATTAATTGTCCATTGTGGTAAAATAACACCCTTTCCCGTATAATTTAATCTCAATATAAACTATCTATATGGCTCTGTCAACATTTCTATGCTTTACTTAGATAAGAAATTAAAACTTAGTCTGATCAAAGCGAAAATAACTAATCGGATGGGAGCTACAATTTAAGAGATTCCCGAGCCATCTTTCTGGAATGATTTCTGAACTCCTTGTAATGTTTTTTCTCTTGATTCATTTTCTCACTTCTCGTACAGCAAACTTGCTTCACTTTTATCATGACATCACCGTTACATTTCTAGTCTAACATTGGCTACTCATAACGCTTAGACAAACATTTTTTTACCTAAGTTTTCAATTTTTGTTACGATAAGCTGTGAATAGAGATAAGGCTCTTTATTTACCATCTTTAGATGGACTTGACTTTTTCATGGATAATAAGCCAATAACTCCACCAATAGCAATTAATAAAATGTCTATCGCAATTTCCCTACCTTGGAACGCATCAATATAATTCACTAAAAACCAGCTTTTTCCACCATTTGTCAAATGATTGATCAAACCTCCTACTCCTTGGATTAGGAAAAGTAAACTCATTCCACTAATAATTTCTTTCATATTAAACACCTCGTTCTTTTTTTTAATGTAAAATACCTCTAATACCAATATTAAAAAATACAGCTCCTACTACACCTATTGCTACTAATAGTGAAGAAATCGGTGCTTCATTTAACTTTGTTTTTATTTTGTCCAAAAAATGCTGCAACTTATCTTTAAAAACAATACTAATCCCTATCAATAATAGAGAAGGAAGCACCATTACAAGATTATACCCAATTAATACAGCTATAGATGAAACCGAAGGGATGGACAGATGATTTAATAAAAAAATCGAATAGAAATAAGGCAATGCCGTTATAAATTCAATAAGAAACACAATAACCCCTAAAATAATAATTCCCTTTATTGTTGTCTGTCTAGGAATCCATGACGTAAGACGTTCTATTGTGTTCTCTTTTGGTTTTATGAAGCTAACTAAAACAAGAAGTGTTCCTGTAACAGTATAGAACCAATTGATAAAATCAAATTTAGATAAACTGTTAATCAATCCCAATAATTGATCTCCACCAAAGTACAGTAATAAACCAATCATAAAATAACCTAACTGAATAACAATTAAAAATACCAATAGACGGGAAGCTAGCTGATTAGGTTGTGTAAGTAATAAATAGCCCGTAATAGCCAGCACACCAGGACTTAATATATCAATTAAGGCACAAATGGAAATGATAAGTAGAGCTACGGACATATCTATTGATGAAGAAGGCATCATAGCTTCAATGATCTCAATCAAATAATTAGTCCCCCTTTTTAAATTGTGATATCATCTAAATAACACACTGTGCTAAAAAGATAATAACACACTGTGCTAAGAAAGGGAAGTGATATTTATCCATGTCAAAATTTGTTAATCATAACAAGAAACGAAAGTTAATTGCTGAAGCTGCATGGAATATTATTGAGAATGAAGGTATTGAGAAAGTATCCATACGAAGAGTCGCAGCTGAAGCAGGAATGTCCCCTGGTGCGTTAAGACATTATTTTTCAACGAAAGATGAAATGCTGCTGTTTATTATAGAATACTTCATAGAAGAAGGAAAAAAGCGTTCTGATCAGAAAAATTGGTCAAAAAACCCATTACAGGCAGTTGAGGAAGTGTTACTGGAGCTTGTACCAATCGACGAAGAAAAGAAAATTGAAGCCAGTGTTTGGTGGATTTTTGCCCTCCGTTCCCTAACGAGTGATGTATTAAAAGAGAAGAAAGACGAAATGACTAATGGTACATATGATTTAGCAAATTCAATGATTAAGATATTAAATCTAAAAGGTATATTATCAGATTCAGTTAATACAGATTTAGAAAGCAGTCGGTTATCTGCATTAATTGAAGGGCTGTCATTCCATGCTTTGATAAGACCTGATATTTATACCCCTGAAAAGGTGAAGGAAGTAATCAATTATCATTTAAAAACACTCTGTAATAAATAAACAATACTCGGAAGTAGATAATTCATTCTCATTAGATTATCTACTTCCACCCTTATGGATATTAATATCGATTTCCTAAAATTGAAAACCTTATTGAAAAGATATTGAAAAACACATAAAAATATTCGGTATCCTAATTAGAAAAACCAGAGTATTTGTTGAGTTTTATACTAAAATGGCAAATGTGTATTATGAAAAGTATTGGTGGTGGATTTAGCAAAAGATTATTTTAACTAACAAATGTTTATTTTGGTGTTACAAACGTTTCCCCAACTTCACAACTGTCTCCGCATGGTATGCCTTTTCCGACATGGGCTCGTTGGGTATTCATATTATACTTCTTTGATAATTTCAATTCCTGACTTAAATTCAATCGTTAATTGTCTTTCATGGATCGTTATTTTCTCAATCAACCTTCTAACCAACACATCATCATACGTTTCAAGTTGCTGCGGTTGCTCTTTTAAAAACTTTGCCATTTCTTCAACCCGCTGCCTAAGTCCTTCCCTGGCTGCATTTTTCATCATAACTTCCTGCTTCAGTTCCCGCAATCGGTATATTTCTTCCGCTACATCATCGTAATCTTCTTTTGAATTTGCGAGTCTAAGCAGTTCCATTTGTAGTTCTTCTAGCTTTTCGTCAATATCAATTGTTGGTTTATCCGCATTTTCATGCAAAACTGTTTCAATATTTTCTATTAATAATTTCAAGTAATTATCTTTGTTGCCCAAGACTTCATTAATGGCTTGTACTATGGCTTGGTGTAGTTCATCTTCTCTGATTGTTTCTGCATTGCAAAGATGTGTTTTTCTTTCTAGTCGACTGACGCAACGCCATACAATGGACCTGTACCCTCGGTTATTCCAGTGAACCCTTCGAAAAACATCTTCACATTCTTTACAAAATACAATACTCGACAATGCATACTTGCTGCTATATACACGTTTCTTTCCTGTTTTTCCATTTCGAATATTTACCCTTCGCATCATTTCTTCTTGAACTTGTAGGTAAATCTCTCTTGGAATGATTGGTTCGTGGTTATTTTCTACATAGTATTGTGGAACGTGACCATTGTTGACAACTCGCTTTTTCGTTAAAAAATCTACGGTATATGTTTTTTGAAGCAATGCATCTCCGATATACTTTTCGTTTTGAAGAATCTTTTTAATCGATTCTGGTCGCCACTTCGTTCGTTTAGCTGCGGTAAGTATTTCATCCGCTTCAAGTCCTCGTGCAATTTGAACTAAACTTGCACCTTCTAAATATTCCCTGTAAATCCTTTTGACAATTTTCGCTTGTTCTAGATTGATGACTAGTTTGTTGTTTTCGTCTTTTGTATAGCCTAGAAAGCGATTATGGTTCACTTGCACCTCACCTTGCTGGTATCGGTATTGTATTCCTAGTTTTACATTTTGGCTAAGTGACTGACTTTCTTGTTGTGCTAGGGATGCCATGATGGTGAGCATAATTTCACCTTTTGCATCCATTGTATTGATGTTTTCTTTTTCAAAAAACACAGGTATTTCTTTATCCTTAAGCTGTCTAATGTATTTCAAACAGTCCAGCGTGTTTCTCGCAAAACGACTGATGGACTTTGTGATGATCATATCGATTTTGCCATTCATGCTATCTTCAATCATTTTATTAAACTGCTCACGTTTTTTGGTGTTTGTTCCAGATATTCCATCATCCGCATAGATACCAGCAAGTTCCCATTCAGGATTGTTCTGAATATAGGTAGTGTAGTGTTCCACTTGAACTTCATAACTAGTTGCTTGTTCTTCACTATCTGTTGATACGCGGCAATAAGCCGCCACTTTTATTTTCTCCTTTTCCTCAGCATTAACATTTCTTGTTCTTCTTCTCGCCGGGATAACTGTGACACTTCTTGCTAAAGCCATTTTAAGTCACCTCTTCTTTAATTAAGCTGTATACATATTCTGCTTGTTTAATTGGATTGTCGTATTTGTCTTCCACTTCTCCGATCGTAAATTCAAAACATGGTGTAAATGACTCTTCCTCTTTCGTTCTATTTAATCGTCCTAGTTTTTTCGCTCGTTTAAATCTTTCGTTTTTTAATTGTTCAAATTGTTCTTTTGAAATTAATCTCGGAAACAATTCATTTCCTAGATACCTTTCATCTGTTAATATTCTAGTAATTCCGCCATGTGACCGATTAATACCAGATTCCCTTGCTGCATTAGCTAAAGATTGGCCCGATAAGTATGATGCGATTAAAAGCTTTAATTGCTCAGCTTCTCTGGCATGAATTTCAATTTTGCCGTCTACTATTTCATATCCAAAGGGTGTGTGTGCCATTAGCGATCAATCCTTTCTCTAAGTGTAATGCCACAATTCAAATGAAATCCTATCTCATTAGGTGAATATACGATTATCTTTTTTACAATGCCTTGAAAAGATTCTTCATCAAATGCATCTATGAATTTTCCTTGCTTAAAATATTTAATGAGCCGCTTCACTTCACTTAGCTGATTTGAACCGTCATTGATTAAATACAGTAACTGCTCTCTTTCTTCTTTTAACTTCATGTGTCTTTGGGACAGTTCGATTTTCCGTTCATTAAAAATTGCTGGTTCCAAAAACCCTTTTGTCATTAATTGAATTAATGTATTTAGCTCTTCTTTTGTAACTTCGAGTTGTTCTTCTATCTCGGTGACTTTTTGATAGTTTTCATCTTGGTTTGAAGTTTCTAGTTCTTTGGATAGTGGGACTAATACATAACTATATCCATACTTTAATTTATTCATCATCGTAATAAAGGCTTGATGAATACGTTCTTCTTTTATAAAAAGCATCGAACATTCATCTCTGTTTTTGATATGTGTAGAACAGCACCAGGCAATATATTTTTTATGAGTTGAAGTGTGAGTTCTTCTTTTAAAGGTATCGCCACACTCTGCGCATTCAATCTTTCCTGAAAATGGATAGCGATTTAAATATTTTCTGCTTCCTACTGCTACATTCTTCTGACTTGCTTGGTATTCAATCATCTGATTGGCCGCTTCAAAATCAGCATGTGTGATAATCGCTTCATGATGATTTTCAATTAAGTATTGATCCAGTTCACCTTGATTTACTTTTCGGTTAAAATGCTCATCCGTAAAAGTCTTTTGAAGTAGCACATCTCCAGTGTATTTTTCGTTCTTAACTATTCCGCGAATCGTGCTTCCCGTCCAATTGCCATTTCGCTTTGTTGGAACCCCTTCTTCGTTTAACTGCCTGGCAATTCGTTCTGTTCCCACTCCTTTAAGCACACTATTGAATATCCGCTTGACCACTTGTGCTTGTTCTTCATTTACAATTACTTGTTCATCGATATAATCATAACCGTATGGTGGATACGATAATTTATAGGTCCCACGTTTGAATCGTTGTCTAATCGACCATTTACTGTTCTCTGATAAAGATACGGACTCATTCTCAGCAAGGCTACTTAAGATTGAAAGCATGAGTTCACTTTCCATCGAATTCGTATTGATGTTTTCTTTTTCAAAAAATATGTGCACACCTAAGTCCATCAACTTTCTAACCAGTTCCAAGCAGTCAATTGTGTTTCTCGCAAATCGACTAATAGATTTTGTTAAAATGAGGTCAATCTTTCCTTTTTCACAATCAGATATTAAGCGAAGCAATTCTGGCCGTCTATCCTTTTTCGTTCCTGTAATACCTTCATCACTATAAATATCAACTAGCTGCCATTCATCATTATTTTCAATTAAAGTTTTGTAGTGTCGTCTTTGCGCTTCTAAGCTAATCAGCTGTTCCTCGTTTGATGTCGATACCCGTATATATGCAGCGACCTTTTGTTTCGGTTTTACTACTGAAAATGTTGTCATATCAAGTGTTGTTATCTTTCTCATCCACTCACCCTCCTTTCTTGTACGTGACATATTAGCGTTAGAACACTGTTATATCAAGGTTTATCGCACATTAAAGGACCTAATAATGGATTGAATTTTTGACGATTTAATTTACTTATTTGATCGAATTCTTCCTGAGAAATGAGTTCTTTTTCGCGTAGTTTCATGAGCATTTTTTCAGCAAGATGAAAATGAAGTTCATTTTGAAGTTGTTCTTCAGTTGGTTTTGATGGTTTATGATTTGGTGTTTGATGCTCAGATGAGAGTTGTGTCATTCGCATATGGTTTTCCTCCTAAATAGTCTTCTACCTATATGCGATAAAAAGATAGGATTCGAACCCTTGTTTCTGTAATATGTTGATTAATAGTTGATATGTAATTGAAGTTCTAGATATAATGAAAGTAGATTATTCAACAAACGGGCCATATTGTTGTATAAGTGATGAAATACTGAATTTAAAACTTAGTTTATATGTGGTAAAATGTTTTAATCAAGTTTAGGAGGAATTAATTATGAAGTGTAATGAATGTAACAGGGTTCAATTAAAAGAGGGAAGCGTATCATTAACCCTATAAACTACGTCTGCCCTCATTATTGGAGGGTGAAATGTGAATACATCCTATTCACAATCGAATTTACGACACAACCAAATTTTAATTTGGCTTTGCATTTTATCTTTTTTTAGCGTATTAAATGAAATGGTTTTGAACGTCTCATTACCTGATATTGCAAATGATTTTAATAAACCACCTGCGAGTACAAACTGGGTGAACACAGCCTTTATGTTAACCTTTTCCATTGGAACAGCTGTATATGGAAAGCTATCTGATCAATTAGGCATCAAAAGGTTACTCCTATTTGGAATTATAATAAATTGTTTCGGGTCGGTAATTGGGTTTGTTGGCCATTCTTTCTTTTCCTTACTTATTATGGCTCGTTTTATTCAAGGGGCTGGTGCAGCTGCATTTCCAGCACTCGTAATGGTTGTAGTTGCGCGCTATATTCCAAAGGAAAATAGGGGTAAAGCATTTGGTCTTATTGGATCGATAGTAGCCATGGGAGAAGGAGTCGGTCCAGCGATTGGTGGAATGATAGCCCATTATATTCATTGGTCCTATCTTCTACTCATTCCTATGATAACAATTATCACTGTTCCGTTTCTTATGAAATTATTAAAGAAAGAAGTAAGGATAAAAGGTCATTTTGATATCAAAGGAATTATACTAATGTCTGTAGGCATTGTATTTTTTATGTTGTTTACAACATCATATAGCATTTCTTTTCTTATCGTTAGCGTGCTGTCATTCCTGATATTTGTAAAACATATCAGGAAAGTAACAGATCCTTTTGTTGATCCCGGATTAGGGAAAAATATACCTTTTATGATTGGAGTTCTTTGTGGGGGAATTATATTTGGAACAGTAGCAGGGTTTGTCTCTATGGTTCCTTATATGATGAAAGATGTTCACCAGCTAAGTACTGCCGAAATCGGAAGTGTAATTATTTTCCCTGGAACAATGAGTGTCATTATTTTCGGCTACATTGGTGGGATACTTGTTGATAGAAGAGGTCCTTTATACGTGTTAAACATCGGAGTTACATTTCTTTCTGTTAGCTTTTTAACTGCTTCCTTTCTTTTAGAAACAACATCATGGTTCATGACAATTATAATCGTATTTGTTTTAGGTGGGCTTTCGTTCACCAAAACAGTTATATCAACAATTGTTTCAAGTAGCTTGAAACAGCAGGAAGCTGGTGCTGGAATGAGTTTGCTTAACTTTACCAGCTTTTTATCAGAGGGAACAGGTATTGCAATTGTAGGTGGTTTATTATCCATACCCTTACTTGATCAAAGGTTGTTACCTATGGAAGTTGATCAGTCAACTTATCTGTATAGTAATTTGTTATTACTTTTTTCAGGAATCATTGTCATTAGTTGGCTGGTTACCTTGAATGTATATAAACATTCTCAAAGGGATTTCTAAATCGTTAAAGGATCAACTTTGGGAGAGAGTTCAAAATTGATCCTTTTTTTATAACAGGAATTCAAATCTTTTTGTTCCATTAAAGGGCGCGATTGTGGAAGAACAAATAGTCATTTAAGTTACAACCGAAGAGTTTAACTACTCCTCGGTTGTTTTTATTTATTCATACTTCACAAACGCATCTTTAAAGCCAGCTTTCTTTGCTTTTTCTAGTTGCTTATCTGCATTCTTTTTAGCACTATACGCACCAATCTGAACACGATATAATTTCTTACCGCCAGTTGATGGCTTAGACGTTGACGTACCTTTCGCTAATTCCTTCTTCACATCTGCCCGAAACGTATCCATTGACTTACCATGCTTTGAAAACCAATGACGTGGATCCCCATGGTTACTCGCAATTTTCTTTTGATAGCCTTCATAATGACCGATAATATTTTTCTCGGTTAACTTGTATTGTTTACAAAGATAAGCAGCAAGTTCAACCGCTTCTTTATAAACCTTATTAAAGTAAGTCTTATCAGTTAAACCATCTTCACAAATTTCAAAACCAATATGTGTATTATTCGCATCACCGCCCGCATGCCATCCGCGATGATTCCAAGGTAAAGTTTGGTAAGTTGCAATTGATCCATCTTTTAACTTTCCGATAAAAGCATGAACACATACTTGTCTTCCATCTGGACGTGGCTGGTTCCAGTGATTGTTGTATTGATTCTTTCCTAACAAACCATCATCTGGGCCAACGTAACGTTTTAAATTGGGATTGTTTGCCCCTGTGCTATGGACCATGATTCCTTTTGGTGTAATTTTCCTTCCTGCCTTGTAACATTCATTCTTCGTTAAAAATAATTGTTTTAATTTCATTCTTCATTTCCTCCCTTATTGTTTAACTGAGCAAGTACATTTTTCAACTTCTCAGGTATTGGTAAACCTAATTGTGAAGCATTTTCCAACATAGAAATACCTTCATTCGAGCAATAAAAAAAGATGACTGCTGTTCTTAGAACGCTGCCATCCCCTATCAAGTGAGTGTCAATCATATGTCCGACACCTACCAATATAAAAATTAATACCTTTTTAAATATCCCCCGGTAACCAATTTCACTAGATAGTTCCTTATCGACAATTGCACACATAACTCCAGTGATATAATCAGTAACAACCAATATGATCAATGCATACAAAAAGCCATCTAACCCTCCTAAAAACCAACCAATAAATCCACCTAGCGCTGTAACGATGATTTGTATCCAGTTCCATATATCCTTCATAGAAAAGTTTCCCCCTTTAATTTTAAAAACATCTATATAAAAAGGATGTCCACATTTTATATACACCCTTAAATGTTTATATTTGTTTTGGTAATGCTTCCCAAACTCGCATATCCTCCTGCCCTAATGACCAAATGGCAATGCCTCGTAATTTCCACCTGTAAGCTGCCTCATTTGCCCAATAAACCAAGCTATCAACATCTTGATAATAAAGAATTGAAAAACCATCCGCATCTCCTAAAAATAAACGTGATATCCAAAGGTTAATGTCCTTTGGTTTTATTTTGACGGTATAATCATTTCCCGCAATTAGTGGTAATTCTTGTGAGTGGAAGAAATCATAGTCCATTGATATATCATCACTTCTTGTGCTTATCTCCTCCACATCATTATTTACTTTAAAGACCTGAAACTCGTTATTCCAAGTAACACCTATTCTTGGTATCCTTCCGAATTCTACTGTGTTTCCATTTGGAAAAGTTATATCTACACTTTCATATGGTTCGTATGTCCATGCATCTCCTAAACGAAGTAAGTCAGATATCATGCGGTTATCTGAACGAATTCCTGCATAGCCTCCACTGAAATCATTTATATCCACTTTAAATCTGAATGTGTTTGCTGCCCCGGAATACACCCTGACAGAATTATTTCGTATCCGCATTTCAATCGTATAAAGATTAGGTGAAGTTCGTAAATTAGCATTTGGGGTGCGTTCTATTTGAACTTTATAACTTCCTAACAGTAAATTACCTTTATACAACTCCAAGCGCTGGGTACTGTAGTTTAAACAACAAAACAAATCGCCACAGAACACCCCCGCTCGCCCGCTTCCGTTTTGTGGAAATCCAATTCTCGCCCTAATGTGTATATCTTTAAAATCGGAATATCTCCAGGTCAATTTACCTGTTCCATCGAGTTGTGCATAAGGTCGTGGATTGTTAAATTCATCTTTTTTCCATACTTCCCATTCACCGCTTAGGGTTGTCCAATAATTGCTAGGCAGCGGATTTTCATCCCTGAAGTCCTCGTACCAGATAAGGGCTGAGTCTGGCTTTCTTCTCAATACTTCAGTCGTTAATTTAAATGCCCGATCCGGTTCCACCATTTGACCATTTACCCCTTTAAATTTTCTTGGAGCAAGTAAGAACTCCGCTTCACCCGCGCTAGATGATTGTTGAAAGTCTGAGCAAACTCTAAAACCATAAAACTGTACACCAGGTATTCCTGCTTTAACTTTGATGGTATGTGCACCTGCTGTTAAGGATATATTCTTCTTTAACGTTAACCAGCAAGTCGTTCTCCAATAAGGCCACCACAGCCTATTTTCATTAAAGGTTGTTTCATTACTATCAATCGATATTTTAATCGAATTCTTATCCCAAAAAGGAAATCCAATTCTTACTGCAATGTCATAAGTTCCACTGGATTGCAAAGTGAAATTATAGGTCGTTTCACCGTTCTCTCCAAGAGTAACCATCTGAGAGGAATCAGATACAATTCCAGCATGACTATCATAATTACTCCCTAGACGTTCAATAAATATATTTCCGAACTCTGTCTTTTGTTGTTTACTATATGCTGTTAAAAAACTTCTTCGATTATAATCTTCTGCAATTAATGGATTGGTTCGTGCAATCGCATCTGGACCTTCCATATAATCATAAACATGCGGCAGTGCCCAGGGGACTTTATCGTAATCATCCCAATAAGCAATGATAGGAATCATTGGTTGTGGTGGTGCATCATCTGTAAAATTATATCCTCCTATCATCCAAAGCTGTGCTGCATAATACGTATTAGATGTACCTCGATAAACCCTATTTAAGTTTTGAGGAGTGTCGTCAATTCGCCAGTTCCAGCCATACCCTGGAAGTCCTAAAAATATCTTCTTAGGTGACATGACGCTCGTCGCATAATTATAAATACCTTCCAACCAATCTCGCGGGGAAACAGGACCAGGAGCCGAACCTGCCCAAGCCATCCCATAACTCATAATCGCAGCTGTATCACAATAAGGATCTAAATCTTCATATACACACCAGTTTTCTCCACCAACAGAACCTTGAACCCCTGTCATCCCAGGTAAGCAAATATTGACAAGCTTTGATGAATCGTACTGTTTTACAGTTTGATAAATATCTTTAAATAAAAGGTTTGCGGCATCTTTGTTTTCATAGCCACCACCACGTTCCAAATCAATATCAACACCATCACACCATGGATACTTATTCATGATTCGAACGATTTCTGATAAAAATTTATCTTTTGCTCCATTCGTGTTATTTCTGATTGCTGTAAATATAGATGCCGTTCCATGATTCATGATTGTTAGCAACCATTTTATATGCGACCATTTGTTGATATATGGCATCATGCTCGATATACTTGTCCCTGTTTCTTTAATAGTGCCTGTAATATCTACCTCAAATGTAAATATACCGACCGTGTCAAGCCTATCACCATAATTATTTAATGCTTCGTACATTCTTGCATTTCCCATGAAACTCCACACCATTGTCTTTTTACCTTCGAGATATTGACTCATTGCTTGCCACTTCCTTCTTGCATTTCCTGGAATTCAAATAAAACTCGAGCTGCTTTTCCTTCTTCGAGTTCTACAATGTGCTTACTATCAGATGCTGCAGTATATTGATAGAACCCTTCTTTTTCTGTTTTACTTTGATTTCGCAATACTTGTCTTTTGGAAGCCAATAATGAAAATGTATCGTCCGAATTTGCGGCAGCTTTAAAATTCATACGATGCGAACCATAGCCTTGCGATAGTTTAATAGTTCCCGCTTTCATTGCTTGTAGTGGTGTAATATGACAATCTAGTCCAGCTGCAGTTGTACCTAGATTAAATATGACAATTGTTTCTTTACTTCTAACCACTCCGTTATAAAAACGAACTGGGACAACCTCGCTTTCTTCTCTATATTTTTCAAGTGAAGTTTCTGTATTTAAGACATATCCTGTTAACTTATCACCTTCTTGAAGTTGTATATCTGTATAATAAATCGTCCCCGTACAGTCTGTAACGAACAATTTCAAAGTTACATTCACGACTCTTTTATCTTCTTTCACACGTATCGTTTCACTAAATCGAGTAAACTGCATCGCCATTCAAATCACCTAACCATCAAGTGTCCACTTTATTTCTGATACATGCCCAACCCAACCAGTAGCGATTGAGCCACCTTGCAAAAGAATATCTGTAAAATACACTGCCCCAGTGCAATCTTTTACAAATAATCGAATTGTTAATTTCTTAATTTTCCCAGATCCTTTTGGAGTAATTGCATGTGCAGTTTGAGTTAAAAACACCATTGCCAACACCTCTAATATAAATCTATGATTCTTTTTTCAATCGAACCATCTTCGTATTCAATTTCCAGCTCAATACCTACTTGTCCATTTGGTCCTTTTTCCAAATTCTCTGAACCAATTTGAGCGGATATTGTATAATTTTTTCGATTTGCTGGGTATACGGTTTGATACATAGATTTCGTCATACCCAAAACACCTTCAGCTTTAAATGAAGCATCACCACTTGCACCGTTATTAGGGTCAACTGTAAAACCAGAATTCACCCAATACGTAAATCCATCATCTGCCCTTGAATTTCTCAAATGATTAAACGGTACTAAATCTTTTATTTCCTGCCGATCAAGCACATCTGTGTCATGTAGCATATCTGCAGCCTTATCCCACTGGGCTGATGAATCACCTAATTCTTTTAATTTCGTTGACAGTTCAATCACTGTTTTCCATGGTTCTTGTAAGTTATATTGTCTGCGTACAATACGAGTTTTCACTTGTAAGTTTAATTCTTTATCGTTTACCGTAACGATATCTCCTAAATCCCACTCTTCGTGTTCATAACCCGTTAGAACAGACAAGTCCATTGCTGTTAAAACATACGACACTCTCGGTTTTGCATATTGTCCTAATCTCATATTTGCAAATTCCAACATTTGATAAGGATTGCTAAATGATGAGGCATCAAGTGTTGCAATTCGAACTTCCGATGTAAAACTATAATCCTCTACATATGCTTTGTTATTATTGATAGATGAAAATGTCATGCCATCTTTACCGTATGCGTATAATCTTGTCACTAAACTTCTTGTATCCACTGTTCTTTGAATACTTTTCATATTCTTTTTATAACTAAATAACGCACCACTATCTTTCCCGCCAAATGTCAGTAAATGAACTAAACGATTCGCACTATCAAAAATTAAATCTCCACCATGGATATTTTGCACTTCTCGTAATATAGATAATGCATTTTTCTCTTCCGATTCCCATGTTCGCTTTGTTGTTACATTTACATTCCCAACAGACCACTCCGTTCCTTCTAACGCATATTTCATTGGGACATCAGCAGTATCCGCGTTAAATTCAATAGGCTGTTTGTCCGTACTAAAAGCTAAGTCATAAAAATCTGCTTCTGCATATACGTGAGTGATGATATTACCTTCTTGGCTTTTTTCATCCGTTATCGTTCGTATGCGATACACATCGTCTACGATTTGAATTTGTTTTTCGTTTTCAATACTTTCCCTTTTTAAATCATGAAAAGGAATCTTAAACTCTAAGATGTCAGCACCATTAATTTCACTTGTAACAATGACATCAAACGCATTTTCTAAAACTGCATCCCATGCTCCATTACTATCCAAAACGACAGGCCTAGCAAATCCAAGCTTTTCATAGGCGGGTTTTGGGATATCATGCAATACAACTTCTATTAGTTTCGGTGTTTTCGTTTCATCTTCTGTCGTTAAAGTAATTCGATAGCGGATATAGGCTCTATTAGGTGAAATTAATTCACCTGTTGGTCCAATTGTTTGCCACGAAGTCCAATCCTCAAGGTCATCTGATGTGGATGTTTCTACTAAACTAATCGCAGTTGTTCCAGCAATATATTCACTAGTTACTGAAACTCTACCATTGCCACCTAAACTACACTCTTTAGGTACTGTATAGAGCACACCACTACTTGGATATTTGTTATCCTCTTGCTTTAAAACAACAGCACCTGGCTCTTTTAATGCATCGACTTGAGCTGCACTATCCGCACCATTTGCTTGAATAGAAGATTTAAAATATAGGTGTATATCTTCCATTGTTAACTTTGAATCTTTCTCAAAAAACCAATCATCGAAACCACCTGCATAGTAATACGTATCTTGTAACATCCCCATCACAATATCAGCGGTACATTCCTCATTCAATACACCTGTATAACTTCTTACAGGTGATTGCCAAGTTGCCCCATTCGAGCGATCGCCGATAAAGTTTTGAATTGTTTTATCAGCCTTATTTATGATTGTTGTGATAAAATACCAACCATTATTTACAAAGCTAATACTTGGTGTCTCGGATGTATCATAAATTAATGTCCCCGCGTTGTTATAAAGCATTAATCGTAGTCTACCTTGATATAAAGATATATAGAAAATTGGTTGTCCTGGTCCATTTCTTGTACTAAATATAGGAATAAATGTTTGACCGATTGAATAGGTTGTTGGATTTATCCAGCCACCGACAACAATTTTCTCCCCTAAATCAGTAAAAAAGCTACCATCATTGGTAGCGGTGAGATACGTCTTTTCACTTGTTGGATTGACAATATTCTGCCTGAAAAATCGCCCAAACTTCCCTGCCACTAAACTGGCAGATGTTCCAGACCAATTTGATATAGTAAAATGATGATTATTTGTGCCACTATCTATCAGCTTACTTTCATTTGGTTGTGATTCATTAAAACGCCATAATGCGACTGTTTCATCATGAATCGGAAACTCACCAGTAAAATCTGTTTGAGATGTTACAACCGATTTAATCGCCATAATAAAATCACCTCCATCTACTTTGACTTAATATGTGAAGTTCCGTAAATGCTGCTCCTGTACTATTTACTTTTATTTCATTACTACCAGGATATAAAACTGGAAAATTTAACTCATCTAAAACAGATAAACCATTACGAACCGTATTTCCACTTGTATCTGTTATTTTTGCCGTCAGCAATCCACTATCAACGATTAATATTTCATTTGATGATAATGGTCCATTAACTTTTAAACTCTCACCATTTGTAGTAATCGTTAAAAATGTCGAACTTGAACTACTGATGTTCCCTTTCATCCGATATATCGGGAAGGACTCTATATTGCCTAACTCCCTTTCAACTACATGGCTACCAGTAGAATTAATCGTAAATTGCTCATCTGTAATCGCATAACCATAAGGGTCTGGACAAACAAATGTAAGTTCAAAGGAACCTGCACTTCTTAATATTCGTTCACAATCCACTTCCTCTACTAAACGTGCTAAAAAATATCTGTTTGGAATATCGTCTAGCACTAATTGTTTTAATCCTAAATTAGGGTTCAACCATTCAGCTACATCATCCAATAGATGAATCACTTCGGTAAATGACTGCTGCGGAAAAATATTACAAATGACTTTGATATATTTTTCTGATGTATCTGAACCTAGATCGGCAATTCCCATTCGACCAGGTATTACTTCAAATGCATTTCTAGGAGCGGGAGAAACTTGCCAACTAACAATTATTGCAGTGATTTTCATATTTTTCGAATGAACGCCATCAAATGTAAACCCCATGCAGCCCACTCCTTTCTAACTTGGCACAAACCTTCCTTGTGCTCGAGATCCTGTTTGAATCAAGTTATATAATTCTTGTGAAACCTTTCTAATATCATCTTCACTTCTGACAATCATTTGTTGGATTGTAATTAAGGAACCATAGCCATCTTGACTCGTTGCGATACCATTTGCCCCAACATTCACGTTTGATTGAATGTCGAAGTCTGTCGGAACTGCATCTTGAATATCTTCAGATACTTGACTCATTGCCTTATCAAAACCAACCCCTAAACCTTGAGCCATATCATCACCAATACCAGCAAATACAGTTGATGGAGATTTAATACCAAGTAAACCTTTTACTCCACTTACAATTCCACCTACAAAATTACTGATTTTATCTTTGATCCAAGTAACCATGGAGGCAATTCCATCCCAAAGACCACGTACAATATTTCGACCGATTTCGACAATTGCAATTGCTGCTTTTCCTATTCCCGTAATTAATGCCATCACAATTTGTGGTAAAGCAGCGACCAGGGAAGGTATAGCTTTAATTATGCCTACTACTAATTGCAAAATGATACGGATCCCCATATCGATAATCATCGGTAAGTTTGAGGTAATAAAGTTAATAATTGAATTTATTATTTGTGGTAAGGCAGCTATCAATCTAGGTAAAGCTGCAACAATACCTTCAGCTAAAGCCATAATAATTCGAAGAGCCGCATTTAATATTTGCCCTAAATTATTGATTAACGTATCCACTATTAAAATGATTGCATCTATAACCGCTGGAATTAGCTGTGGCAAGGCACCTGCTATCCCATTCGCTAATGCGATAACAATTTGGATGGCCGCTTCAATTAAAATAGGTAAATTTTCAATAATAAATTCCGCAACAGTTGTTACTAAGTATACGACCATTTCCACTAACGGCTCGATATTCCCTACAATCGCCTCAATAATTCCTGTTAATAAAGCAATCGCACCTTCTAATAAAGGTGGCAGTAAAGTAGGCAAAAGTTCTACCAATACATTCACCAGCTCTGTTAGCATTGTGGCTATCATATCAATGGCACCCGGGATATACTCTGTAATTCGATTAATTCCTTGAATTAAAAAAGATGATATTCTCTCGCCTATAGCGGTAATATCACCTTCTTGAAATCCATCATTTAATATTTCAGTTATATCTCGAACTAATTCTGTCACATCACCAACTGCCCCTTGGGCCATTTCTGCAAACTGTTCTCCGATAACGATTTGTAGTCCTTCATAGGCTGATTTTAAACTTCGTACAGAACCCGCTAGTCCACTTTCCATCGTGTCTGACATTTGCTGTGCGGCACCATCAGCATTTTCAAGTTCCTTATATAGGTTATTCATCTCATCGCCAGTTCCAGATAGTAATGCATTAACGCCCGCTAGATCTTGTTTATTGAAAATATTACTTAATGCGTTCATTTTATCTGCTTCTGACAATCCATCAAGTTCTTTATTTAAATCAGTAAATATGTCGTTCATATCTCGAATATTCCCTGATGAATCAGTGACACTTATACCTAAACTTTCTAACTCTTTTGCAGCAGCTGAAGTTGGAGATGTTAAAGACATAATGATGTTCCTAAGTTTCGTTCCACCTTCTGCTCCCTTAATACCTCGGTTCGCTAGGACTCCTAACATCACATTCAAAGTATCCAAATCTTGCCCAGCATTTTTCATTGTCGCTCCCGCAACAAGTATTCCTTCACCTAATTGCTGTACATCTGTGTTGGACTTTTGTGATGTCTTTGCCATTTTGTCCATGTACATGTCCATATCAGCGATTTCAAGGCCTAAAGCTGCCATCGAGTCTGTCACTAAATCAGATGCTCTTGCTAAATCCATATCACCCGCGGCAGCAAGTGTAAGCACACCTGGAAGTGCTCCTATCGCCTGTTCTGTATCATATCCCGCTAAAGCAAGATAATTTAATGCCTCAGCTGATTCTGATGCTGAGAAACGTGTACTTGCTCCCGCATCTTTTGCTGCTTGAGATAATTTATTAAAAGCTTCTTCCCCTTCTTCACCAGCTAGTCCCATTGTTGCTTGAACTTGTTTCATCGCATCTTCATATTCGCCATAAACATTTAAAGAATCCTTTATAAACTTACCTGATGCAACTGCACCAGTTCCGATTGCCGCCATTGCAGCAGCTGCTGCTTTTAAACCCGCTACCAAGACTTTACCAGCAATTTCACCCGCCGTTTTTAATCCATTTACAAGTTTTTCTACTTTTTCTCGGTTAAGATTCTTTACTTCTTCTTGCGAGTCCTTCAGTTCACGTTCTAAGTTGTTTAACTCCGCATTCGCATTATTTAACTGAGTTTGCCAGGATAGCGTTCTTCTATCATTTTCTCCAAAGGATTCAGCAGCATTGGCAAGGGCCTTTTCTAGCGTTGATACTTTTTCCTTTTGTGCATCAATTTCTTTATTTAATACTGCATTTCTTGCGGTTATTGCTTTAATAGATTTATCATTTCTATCGAATTCTGATGTCACTAACTTCATTTCAGAACCTAACACTCTGAAACTTTGGTTAATTTCCCGTAGAGATTTCTTAAATTCTCGTTCCCCTTCAACACCAATTTTAAGCCCAAAATTATCCGCCATACTGCCACCTCCTTTAAAAATGAGCATAAAAAAAAGAACAATCTATTGATTGTCCTTTATCTTGTTCATATAAATATTCTCGATGTATTTTTTTAATTACCTACCTTATCATTTAAAAAGTCCGTAAGTGATTCTATTTTATCTTCAATTTTT
The DNA here is from genome assembly GCF_041725775.1 of Pueribacillus sp. YX66. Classification (NCBI taxonomy): domain Bacteria; kingdom Bacillati; phylum Bacillota; class Bacilli; order Caryophanales; family Bacillaceae; genus Pueribacillus; species Pueribacillus sp. YX66. The sequence goes on from NZ_JBEUEL010000007.1 coordinate 29,224, forward strand.
TTCATACGATCTGAAATTCCACTTTGTATAAGAGGAGAATTTTTCTTAATGTAGTCTAATTCTTTTATCTTTCGATCTTTTTTACTTTTTTCATTACCAATTAACCTAAATTCTAATGTTATTGATTCATCACATATCGTTTTATTAGTAAACCCAAAATATTCTGGACTCTTTTTCAATTCATACAAGTGTGATGCACATCTTACTAAAACAAATACCGATTCTCCTACATAAAGTACTTTAGAATCTCCATCCTTACTAATAACTATTTCATAGACCCCTGAACCTATTGCTTTGATTAAATCATTATTAAAAAAATTGATTTTAATTTTAATTATTATCACTTCTTTCTTCTAGTAGATAAGTATGTGTAGCATTTATATTATAGTCGAAGTACTACTAAATTGTAATTTATTAAATGCCATACGGAATAACATCATCAATCGATAGTTCATTTTTAGGTTTTGCAAGACCTGTGTATTGTTTGTGGATTTCCCATTGATCAAGCAAATGGCCAATAGGCATCAACCATACTTCTTCTTCAGTCCTTTTTAGCTGTGTAACTCCATAATAAATAAGTCGAGCAAACATTTCTTCATCGTTTACTCGACCACTTCGTTTTTTGTATCGGTTTCCTCCGACTCAATATATCGTTTTGTCCCTTTAAACATTGCTTCCATAATGGCATCTTTAAAAGTTGCCATTTCAACAGGAGATGTTAACAGTTCCACATCGTCTTCCGTTAACAATTCTTTCTTTTCTTCATTCAATCGATTATGGATATAGATACTTTGATTGGCAAGTAAGGTAATTAACCAGACAATTTCATCTAAAGCCATCTCAAAGTTTTCAGCTTTCATTAACTTCTCACCTAAATCTTCTAAGCCACCATACCTTTTTGCAATTTCCTTTGTCGCTTTTGTTGTTAAGATTAATTCATAGTCCAAACCACCAATCGTAATCTTAGCACTTCTTTCATTCGTCATAATTGATCGCTCCTTTTATCCTTCAGTCCCCGCAGCAAAAACAGGTTCATACACTTCACTATACCAACCAGTAATTATTTCTTGATTCACACCATCGTCACCTTCACTAACTTCCGCTTTCCATGGATGTTTTCCTTGACCATCAAGCTTGTTTCTCCGTAAAACCGTACCTTCAATTGTTGGTGTAGAGAAGGTAATACTATCCCCTTTTGTTGCGAGGTTTGTCGCTGGAATACCAAATTTCACTCGGTATAGCCAAAAATATCGGTATTTCCCATTTGCCTTTTTCGCCCTAAAACCAATCGCAACTGGATCTCCACCATCTTCACTTGTAGATATCAGTACATGATTATCGTCAATTGTTGCACCTGTTAAATCACTAGCCGCAGCCACACCAATATCATCAATACCAAGCGATAGTGTTCCACTTTGAAATTCTTTAATCACTTCAGCCGCACCATCATCTGCATATAAAGTCGCTTCAGCTAACTCAACAGATAGTTCAGCACTGATTGCCTTTGCTAAAGAAGTAGGGGTTTCATAGGTTTCTTCACCATTTTCTCCTTCTGTTATTTTTGCATAATAAAGCCGATCAAGACCAATAGTCGCCATAAATTATTCCTCCATTTCAAATTCATAATATTTTGCTACATCAATCGCTAAATGATGGTAACCCGTATCATCTTCATGACCAATATACCTTCTATCCGTAATAACAAAATCCGCACCTAGAAGAGTGCGGACTAGATTATTTTTTATTATTGTATAATTCTTTTTTGAAAACAACGACACTCTAACTTCTTGAACATCATACTTTGGAATATTATCTGCATGTAATTCAAACATCTCTACAATTGGTGTAATGACAATGTATAAATCAGGAGCAGTATCTGAGAATATTCCAGTTTCAACTGGAATACCACATTGTTCCGCAATTTGAGTTACTTCGGCTAATACATTCATATGCTTTCCACTTCTTCTTCCAATTTTTTAATCATCGCATCCATACAAGGTTGCCTTGATGTTCTTCTTGCTGGTTTTAAAAATGGCTTTGCAGGTTGACCCGATTTTCCGTATTCGATTATATTAGCTAATTTAGCGTTGCTAACCCCATCTTTACGTGGTTCATTAAACCCTACTTTAACATTATGATTTCCTCTTCGGTCAACTAAGGCAGGTGATACTCCTAATGCAGATACCAACTCACCAGTTGATCTACTCGGAAGTTTTGTGTCCTTCCCAATAACCGAGCTTAAATTAGACTTCATTTTATCTAATACAATTGCTCCTCCTGCTTCAAGAACCCTCGGAACGATTTCATCTGTTTTACTTCCCAATCTTGAAATCTTCATCAAGAATTCTTCTGGCATTTTAATATTAACTTTAGCCATCTGATGCCACCACCTTTTTTGTTAAAACCTCGATATACATATTTCTATTTTTCACATTATCAACGCTTACTACTTCATATCGTCCGTCATCACATACAATAAACATTTTCGGTTTAATGGTTAAATCGGGAATGTTTCTAAAACGAAATAACGCATTCGCTTCAGAAAAGGCTGCCCTATTTGCCCAAGTCTTACTACCAAAGCGTTCTTCTTTGTATGCTGTCACAGATGCTAGGATTCTATCGGTTTCTTCACTGAAAGACTCTTCATCTTTTACAATTTCACGTGTTACGATATCGATAAATGTACGCATTTTACCAAAACTCATACGCTATACCTTCCAATCTCTATCTAGCCTTAATAAAAGGTTGACTGTTTTCCAAACTTGCTCTCCAGCAAGTGCGCTATCTGCGAAAAATCCTCCTGTACTGCCATCTCGACTTTCGTAAAAGTGTGATGCCAACATGATAACCGCTTGTTCCGTTGTCGCGGGCATATTCTCATCTAAATATGTGCCTTCTTTAATATGTTGATAACTCTCTGCATAAGAAATGGCGGCAGTGATGTACATTTCTATTAAAGCATCATCTTTATCATGTTGGAGTATTAAATTAGTCTTTACTTTTTCTAGTAATGTCATCACTTTCGCCACCTTTATTCTTCTGACATATAACCAGATGTTTTTAATTTCGATAGTAATGCATTAAAATCCGCAACTAAGTCTTCTATTGTTTCTGCTGTACTATCCGATTGATTTGCCATTTTTTCATTTGAAGAAGAAGGAAGGCCAGTGACCTTCGCCCCTTCTTCAATAACAAGTTCCCCGCCAATCACCGTTTTTTCTCCGCCTTGTTCCGTATAATTCTTAGCGTTATACCCCATCGCATTCTACTCCTTTATTTATTTTTGTTGTAAGACTTTAATTGCTTCTGGCAAAATCAACTTTCCATCGACACGTTGACTTGCTAGGAAACCAACTTGCCCTGTTGTTGCAAAAAGTTCGTTTAAACGCTTGAATGAACGACCTTGTCTGTCTGCAATCCAATAATATCCGAAATCACCAAAGGCAATAGACTTTGCTTTCGTTTCAATAGTCGGTGCATAAGCTGAAGTGAATACTGGACGATTCAATATCGTATCTGGTGTACCGGCAGTTAGTGATGGTTGCCATAAGTACTGACCTTGACCATCTTTTAATTTTCGAATTGCTTTTATTGTTGCATCATTCATAATGAATACAGCATTTTTACGATATGGTGCTTTTAAAGAGTAAACTAAGTCAATAATTTCATCTGCAGTAATAGCTGTTGCTGATGTGGCAGTAACTCCTAATTCTGCACCACCAGTATCATGAAACACTCCAGTCGGCTTTCCTGCTCCATCACCGACAAGAAACGCCTCTTCCTCTTTAGCACCAATTCTTCGAGCAAATTCAGTTGAAATGTAATTCTCTAAATTAAATACACTATCATTCAATAATTCATCCGAAACTTTAATCATTGTACCTAACTTATAAGCACTGATTGAAGTCTGTCCAAACACTGAATCGCTTTCTTCAAATTCTTCTCCTTCATCCAACCATGCCGCTGAACCTTTAGTAGTGACAACTGGAATTTTACGATCGCCACTGGACGTTTTTACAATCTTAGCAAGTTTTCGGAATACGTTCTCTTCTTCTAATGACTGTACAAGTGTACGCTCGAATTCATCGGGAACTAAAAATCCTCCTTCTGAATCTGTTCCCACTGATAGTGAGTTCATAATTTCTTGTGTTGGATTTTTACTTCTCATCGCATTCCAGAATGCCTTTGTATAACCTTCAGAAGCTCGTCCACTCTTTGTTTCCATTCCTGGAACAGATGGATTTCCAATGATAGGTGTATTTATTGGACGATTTAATTCTGCATCTAAAGCCTCTTGCCGTTCTAATCGTTGAATTTCTTTGCCTAAATTCATAATATCCTCTTCCATACGATCATACATCTGTGCATCTTCAGCCGCTACCAAACCATCACTTCCACGTTTAGTATCTAAAAAAGTTTTAGCAGCCTCCCATGCTTTTGCTCTTTTCTCACGTAATTCTAAAATTTTATTCATATTGGTTTCCTCCTAATATTTCAATAAATTAAGCCGCTCATAAAGCGGATCAACCGATTGACCTTTTTGTGGTTTTTGTATCTTGTTTATTAATGAATTTGTTACTGCTCGTCTACTAAAAACAAAGCTGTTCTCAGGTTGGTTTTCATCTTTACCATTTGCGAACATAATGGCATCCGCAAATCCGAGTTCAATTGCTTTATGTGCATTAAGCCACGTTTCAGCATCCATTAATTCGGATAGTTTATTTCTTGATAAACTTGTTTTAATTTCATATGCGTTAATAATGCTTTCTTTTACTTCGTCAAGCATATGCACCGTCTTTTTCATTTCTTCACTATCACCAATTGCGACAGTAAATGGATTATGAATCATCATTAGGGACGTTGGTGACATTTGAATTTCAGTGCCTGCCATCGCAATCACAGATGCTGCCGATGCGGCAATCCCATCAATTTTGACAGTGACATCACCTGGATATTCCATCAACATGTTGTAAATTTGCGCAGCTGCAATACAATCACCCCCTGGCGAATTAATCCAAACTTCAATATCGCCTTTGCCTTGCACGAGTTCTTCCCTAAAGGCAGATGGTGTGACTTCATCATCAAACCAACTCTCCTCTGCTATTGCCCCATATAAATGAAGGGTTCGTTTATCAGTTTCATTATTCTTTGTCCAGTTCCAAAACTTCTTCATCTTCGGTTTCCTCCTTTTCATATTTCTTTGCAAACACACCTGCGTCTTGGAGTTTCGTCATATTCCCATTGATTAAATATAAATCTCCCCCAAGTTCATCCGGTATCCGGTCTAAATTCTCAAGTTCACGAATGTCATTAGCACTCATCCAGCCATTTTGCCTTGCTGTTGCATAGCCACTCATTCGTGAAGCATAATCACCTCTAAGCAATCCATCCACATTAAATTTCACAAAGTACGCTTTCTTTTCACTTTTAGTAAATAGTGAACGACTAATTGCTTGTTCCCACCGAATAACCCATGGATCAAGTGTGTATTTAACGAATTCTAACGATTGTTGCTCTATATTAGAAAAGCTCGACTTTTCCAAGTCACCTACCATGTGAGGTGGCACTCGGAAAATTCGAGCAATCTCGTTAATCTGAAATTTTCTTGTTTCAAGAAATTGTGCTTGATCGGGTGCAATTGCGATTTGTTGATACTTCATCCCTTCTTCTAATACAGCAACTCGATGGGCATTACTTGAACCTTGATAAGCTTTATTCCAACTATCCTTTACTCTTTGGGGGTCCTTGATAGTTCCCGGATGTTCTAAGACACCACCTGGTGCCGCTCCATTAGCAAAAAACTTTGCACCATATTCCTCAGTTGCCATTGCTAGACCCACTGCATTTTTAGCCATCGCAATTGGTGAATATCCAACTAAACCATCAAAACCAAGTCCGGGTATATGAAGTACATCTTCAGCTTTTAATGCAATAGTTGTCTTCTCTGACCCATTCATTTCCTCAAATGTTTTTGTGTATAAATAATACAGATTACCTCTCGCATCTCTTTCGACTGACATTTTATTTGGCATAAGTGGGTAAAGTGCAATAACCTCCCCTTTTCCATTGCGAATGATCTGAGCATACGCATTTCCCCATAATAAAAGATGAGTCATTAATGTTTCTCTAAACACAAATGAACTCATCTCAGGATTTGGTTCGTCATGAAGTAAAAAATATAAGGTATGGAATATTGCTTTTTCCTTCCCACCTGTATCTGTGTACTTATATAAGTGCAGTGGTAAACCAGCTACCGCTTCAGCTAATATGCGTACACACGAATATACTGCAGTCATTTGCATTGCTGTAAATTCATTAACGGATTTTCCACTACTAGAATTTCCAAAGATGAAACTATAATTGCTCCCAAATGAATAGTTTTGTGGTTTATCTCTTGCTTTAAATAAATTTGTAAACCACCGCATATGAACATCACCTCCTCAACGTTAGAACACAATCAATCCTCTATCATCATAAACGGAATCACTTGTTCCGCTTCTTCTTATCGCTCGGTCGAGTGCCATAATTGTTGCCACCGCACCATCAATCTTTTCCGTTGATTTTTCCTTGTCAGGTTTAATGTTTCCAGCTGGATCCGTTCGAACATGAATGTTATCCATCATCCAACGTAAAACTGGATGTCCGCCGTGAGCAAGTTTTTCTTCTAATGTTAATTTCATCAACTCTTTTGATGATGGGCTCATATCTTTAAAACCTTGTCCAAAAGGAACTACAGTAAAGCCTAATCCTTCGAGGTTTTGCGTCATCTGAACAGCTCCCCAACGGTCAAAGGCAATTTCCTTTATATTGTATTTCTTTCCTAATTCTTCGATGAACTTTTCAATATAAGCATAGTGAACAACGTTTCCTTCTGTTGTTTGCATGTGACCTTGTTGCTCCCACACATCGTAAGGTACTCTGTCCCTATCCACACGCTGTCTAATGTTTTCTTCAGGTATCCAAAAGTAAGGCAAAACAACATATTTATCATCTTCATATTCTGGTGGAAAGATTAAAACAAATGCTGTGATATCTGTTGTCGATGATAAGTCTAAACCCGCATAGCACTCTCTACCAATTAACCTTTTAGGGTCAACTGGCAAACCACATCTGTCCCACTTTTCCATTGGCATCCATCTGACAGATTGTTTTACCCATTGGTTCAATCGTAACTGCCTAAATAAGTTCTCCTCAGCAGGATTCTGTTTCGCACTTTCACATGCTTGTTCGACTTTCTCTATATCTACTGTAATTCCTAGTGATGGATTTGCCTTCTTCCAAACTTCAGGGTCTGTCCAATCATCATCTTCCTCTGCACCATAGATAACAGGATAAAAAGTAGGATCTATTTTTCTTCCCTCAAGTACATCTTTTGCTTTCTGATGTACTTCGTAACATATTGAATGCTGGTCATTTCCTGCAGTTGTGATTAAGAAATACAATGGTTGTTTCCTTGCGTCCCCTGAACCATGAGTCATAACATCGTATAGCCTTCGGTTCGGTTGTGCATGTAACTCATCAAAAACTACCCCATGGACGTTCAATCCATGTTTTGTATAAGCTTCCGCAGATAACACTTGATAGAAACTACCCAATGGTTTATAAATCAATCGTTTTTGTGAAAGGACGGGTTTAAATCGTGCCTTAAGTGCGGGTGACTGTTCCACCATATCAACTGCAACGTCAAATACAATCGATGCTTGTTGCCTATCCGCAGCACATCCATATACTTCTCCACCATGTTCAAAGTCACCACATGTTAAAAGTAAGGCAACCGCAGCGGCAAGTTCTGACTTTCCTTGTTTCTTAGCTATCTCAATATAGGCAGTATTAAACTGTCGATAGCCATTAGGCTTCATCGTCCCAAATACATCTCGAATAATCTGCTCCTGCCAATCTATCAAGTCAAAGTTTTTTCCAAACCATTCACCTTTTGTATGTTTTAAATAACTTATAAAGTTTACTGCCATATCAGCAGCATCCTTATCGTAGTAAGATTGTTCAGCTTTAAAGATTGTTGGTTTATAAATTTCTAGCTTTCTAATTATAACCACCCCCTTAGCAAATAAAAAAACTAAATGAATTTATAAAGTTTTGCACGACAAAAAAGCCCAGATTGCTATCTGAGCTTAAGACATCTATTTAATTGTTCCACAATCTGTACCCTTTTGCAGAACAATATTCACTGTTTAATTCACAATTTATGTGTTAAAATAACTTTAGGTTTAACAAGGAGGAATTTAAATGGGTAATTGTTCATTATTTGTAATTGACTTCTCCATTTTCGTCTAAGTTTTAACACTTAAAACGGAAGGAGAATTAGCACTTGGGTATTTTTAGCATTTTTGTAATAAATACAGTTCATTATCAACCAAATGAAAAATAATTGGTTATAATGAATTGTTAATATAGAAAATTCATTATAACCACATTGGAGTGGGTTATAATGAACAAAAAAGAGATAAAATTTAGTCAAAACTTTATTACCTCGAAACGACATATAAATAAAATTATGAGTAATTTAGAATTAAATAGCGATGATAATGTTTTTGAAATTGGTTCAGGAAAAGGCCATTTCACACTAGAACTGGTTCAAAAATGTAATTATGTAACAGCTATCGAGATAGATTCAAATTTATGTATTCAAACACAAAATAAAGTTACAAATTACGATAATTTTCGAATTATAAATAAGGATATATTACAGTTCAAGTTCCCAAACAACAGAACATATAAAATCTATGGTAATATACCTTATTATATTGGAGTGGGTTATAATGAACAAAAAAGAGATAAAATTTAGTCAAAACTTTATTACCTCGAAACGACATATAAATAAAATTATGAGTAATTTAGAATTAAATAGCGATGATAATGTTTTTGAAATTGGTTCAGGAAAAGGCCATTTCACACTAGAACTGGTTCAAAAATGTAATTATGTAACAGCTATCGAGATAGATTCAAATTTATGTATTCAAACACAAAATAAAGTTACAAATTACGATAATTTTCGAATTATAAATAAGGATATATTACAGTTCAAGTTCCCAAACAACAGAACATATAAAATCTATGGTAATATACCTTATTATATAAGTACGGATATAGTACGAAAAATTGTCTTTGAAAGTAATGCAACAGTTAGTTACTTAATAGTCGAGGAAGGATTTGCTAAAAGGCTACTCAATACAAATCGTTCTCTAGCGTTACTTTTAATGACTGAAGTAGATATATCCATATTAAGTAAAATCCCTAAAGAATACTTTCATCCAAAACCTAAAATTAATAGTTCTTTAATTATGTTAAAAAGACACCCATCAAAAATATCACACAAAGATAAAAAAATATATAATAATTTTGTTATGAAATGGGTTAACCAAGAATACAGAGAACTATTTACTAAAAACCAGTTTAATAAAGCCTTAAGTTATGCAAAAATAAAGGATTTAAGGAACATTAACTTCGAACAATTTTTATCAGTATTTAATAGCTATAAATTGTTTAATAACTAAGTGACAAATTCCTTAGCATTTAATAAAAAGGATTGCCATCTAGGCAGTCCTTTTTTGGTATTTTCCATTCACCTAGTGTGTTCAACTTTGCTTATATATTATCATATTATTCGGACTACACTAATTTCCCTCCATTAGATTCGTTTTCTAAAGTAACACCGTCTTTTTTATATGAATTCTCAACTGCTCTACGTAAATATTCGACATCAAATCCTGCGCTTTGATAACCTTCTAAAATGGTTGAGTAATAGTAACAACTCGGCTGCTCAAGTGGTCTGCCTTCATTCATAATATAGACCATCGCATTTACTGTCTTTTTATCTACTTTAACTTTCATCATTTCTTTTCTATACAGATGTGGCCATCCTTCATAACGATCAAGTGCCTTTTCGTCACTAGAGGTAATCTGCCACACAAGGACCGGAACGCTTTCTCCCTTGCATGGTTCAACCGTTGCAACTGCATGCGCGTGTGGCCCCCTAAAAACGAGTTTGTGCCCCTTTATTTCACTTGGTCCTACTACTTTTGCAGTCGGACATCTATTTGCCATTTGTTCTAGATTTAAATTTGATCCGTAAGCAATATATAATTTACCCATCATGTCAATCCTTTCACAATTTATTTTTGAATGATTCCGGGTAGCTTATCCAACCCGGAACCTCCACGCTGCTGAGCCTGACAAAGGCTTGGTTAAGTGTGCCCTACAGTTTGCGAACTCTTCTCCAATCAATCCGATTCGATTGAGGTATGTTCGCATGGCAAATTTTTCATTTTCAACTTGTGGTTTTTTCGATGAAGCGCTTTTCTGTGTTAATGCTTGATTGTTGATTGCTAGGGATAAAACTATGAAGCTTCTTATTTTCCCTGCGTGAAGGACACTGTTAAAGCCTCGTAACTCAACCGTTCGGTTTCTTCTAAAAAAGCTATGTAGATTTAAGAAATGGTATCGGCTATTATGATAGTGTCTACTTCTGCTTTCGCTGTATCCTTCATACCAAATGTCTTCAATTTCCCGCATTGTCTTTGGCTTTTTCCGATTCATCTTTTCTACTAAAATGTCATCCATCCGTTTGCAATAACGCATTCTCTCATTCTTGATTTCTAGTGCTTTGTAAAATAAGTCGTTTCTACTTGCGATGATGTTTACAAAGTTTCTTATGCTTCTTGGTGTATGTGGACTACCATCTAAGTGAATGTGAATGCCACAAGATGAATTTGTAAAGGCTCCCGCTTTCCGTATCATTCGAACAAGCTCCTGTAAAGTATCAATGTCTTTTCGGTAGGTTAGAATTGGGCTTACAATTTCAACACTATAATCTCTGTTTGCATTAACCCTTCTACCGCTTCGACTAACTTGCGTCCGAATACTTCCGTCATAAACAAATTCCCATATCCGTCCGTCTGGAGCCTTCACTTTCTTTACATCGTAATATGTTCCACCTTCGATGTATTCGCCTTCAAGAAACTTTGCGGCTACCTTCGCTGCCTTTTCTCTTGTGATTCCTGTAAATTCAATTTCAATTCCAAATTTTGCGTTTAACATTTTATCATCCCCTTTTAGAGTGTATGTGTGTTTTTGTTACATACATATATCACTCTAAAAGCCTTATATAGCAAGTGTTATCTACACTTTTTTGAATGTATTTTTATTGTTCGATGATTAGACACTTATCGACGCCAAATACAATCCCGAGTGAACTTCCTTTATCCCATTTAATGTGTATCGTTCCTATATCATCAACATAGGAAACTATTCCTTCATCACCTGGAATTAAATTTGAATATGGATCATCCATTTCAATCAAACGTACCCTTGTTCCAGGCTGATATTGTTTTTTTAACTTGGTCAGCGATTCTTTCGTTATGTTGTTCATGAAGCTTCCTCCATCTTTTTTGTTCTTTTAAATGAAGAATCACCTGACAACTTTGACATCAGAAGCTTTCTGTCGGCTTTATATTCACCGCCTATAAAATTCAGCTTTAACAGGAAACATCGAAATGCATATTTTTCGTTTTCGACTTGTTTTTCAACTGCCGTCACTCGTTTTTGCTTCAGAGCTGTTTCGCATAATGCGACAATGAATTTTGTATATGTTTCTAGTTCCTCTGGTGTCAACTCTCTTTCAAACCAAGGAAAACTTATACGGTCATCTTCCAGTACAATTTTAGTTGTTTCAATAGCTAGTGCCCGTTTAATTAGTGTACTTTTACTTTGGATTAACTTTTCTAAGTTCTCTATTGTTTGTTCATCGAAAGAATCCAACGGGTATTCAATGGAAAGTGTATAAGTTTCCGTTTGCTCATCCCGCTCTGCTTCAAAGTTATATTTACTTTTTAATGCATGGATTAACTCGTCTTTAGTTGGGCCTTCCAATGTTCCAACCCTATCAACTACATACTCTCCAATCTCGTAAGCAAAGCTTGGTGTTCCTTTATACTCAAAAGGAATATTCAAATGTTCACTAATTGCTTCCACTAACTTTTTCCGTTCTTTTCCCTTCACATTAAATTTTACAATCATTTTTTTATTCCACCTTTCAATTTTGGTACATACATATATCACTCTAAAAGGTGTTTATATCAAGTGTTTTGAACAGATTCCATCTGACTTCCTAATCTTTATTTAATTGTATGGCAATTCCAGTTAAAACATATATAACACAAGGAAGTGCGACTCCATTTCCCCACATTTTATATTCAGCAGTATCAGAATGTGGCTGGCTTAACCATTTGACGATTTGCTTTCGAGTTTTAGGTCGCTTATTTTTACTAATCAATTGTCGGTGCGTTTCCCACACTTTCTCCCAAAAGTTAATCTCTTCATCCGATGGGTTGTCTTCACTTAAGTTATCGCACCATCCATCTGGGAAACCTTGCAATCTCCCGCACTCAGTGGGAGTCAATCTTCTCACAATTAAATCTTCTACGTTTACTAATGGCGGATCCTTATAATCGGTAGCAACAAGCGTACTAGCGAGTTCTTTTTCTGCGCTTGTAAAATGTGAGTTTTTACTAGATGAATAGGTTGATTGTTTTCCTTTTCTTAATTCATCTTTACTACTCACAATTGCAATTCCGCCTTGATTACTGTTCGGTGAGTTGCCTGATGTATCTATTGTTCTTGACACATCACTTTCATAAATATTTGCTCGAACGTTAACCGTTCCTTCAGATGTCAAACGAATATCAAAGGTTCTCGGTTTCTCTAAAACAAATGGCTGATTGTTTCCACCAGTTCCATATAACGACACAACGGTCTGGGCAACATCAACCGGTCCTTTAATTCTTGCATCCCTTCCATGGTTATCGAATACAAGTGGTGGATGATTTGATTTTGCTCGTAAAGTTGCTGTTACCCCTTTGGTTACATCCATTCGGCTACCACCTTGGTCATTTAAGCAGATATTGCTTGTTTCTCTAGCACTTTTTGAAGTATCTCCGGTAGTTTCTTGCCCCGTTTTTTTGCTCTGCGTAAAATGCCCTCGCAAGCTCTCTGACTCAAATAGTATTTCGGATGCACTTCTTCCATTAAAATCTGCGACAAGAAAGATTCGTTTTCTTCGCTGGGGTACTCCCCAATATTGCGCATCAAGGACTCTCCAGGCAATTGAGTAGTTATCTCCCAACACTTCACCTGCATTTTCCCATTTATCTGGTTTAGGGATATCAACTTTCTCGACCTTGACCTTACAGAATTCCTCGATGACACTTTTGAAGTCTTCTCCTTTATTTGAGGAGAAGGCTCCACAGACATTTTCCCACACTGCGTATTTTGGATATTCACCATTTGTTTTACACCTCATTTCCTTTATAATTCGCATCGCTTCATAAAATAAAGAGGACTGACTTCCGTCTAGTCCTGCTCGTTTTCCTGCAATTGATAAATCCGTACATGGTGAACCAAACGTTATAACATCGACTGGTTCAATTTCAGCTCCATTAATTGAACTAATGTCCCCTAAATGTTTCATTTGAGGAATTCGTTTTGATGTAACACGAATTGGAAATGGTTCAACTTCAGATGCCCACTTTGGTTCAATTCCGCAAATGATACCCGCAAGAGGAAACCCACCTGAACCATCAAAAAGCGAACCTAAGGTAAGTTTACGCACTTTCACTCACCTCAAGTTCGCTATAAGCAATCCTTTTATTATTTCGAATGACATACACATCTTCATCTGTACCAACTTGTTCAATGTATCTTTTCGCAATCACATCACAGAACTTTTCGTCTAATTCAATCATGTAACATATTCGGTCGGTTTGTTCCGATGCAATTAAAGTCGAACCAGAACCACCAAACGGGTCAAGTACAATACTGTTTGTTAAACTTGAATTCATAATTGGATAAGCGATTAAGGCAATTGGCTTCATCGTTGGATGGTCGGCATTCCGTTTTGGTTTATCAAACTCCCAAATAGTCGATTGCTTTCTATCTGAATACCAGCGGTGTCTACCCTTCTTTTTCCAGCCAAATAATATCGGTTCGTGTTTCCACTGATAAGGTGAACGGCCAAGTACAAGTGATTGTTTCTTCCATATACAAGTTCCAGATAAATAAAAACCAGCTTCTTCAAATGCTCTGCGGAAATTAAGACCTTCTGTATCCGCATGAAACACATAAATGCTGCCATCTTTCGCAAGCGCATCTTCTGTGTTCGTAAAAGCATCCAATAAAAACTGGTAAAATGTATCATTATTCATATTGTCGTTTTTAATTTTCCCCGCACTGCCTTCATAATCAACATTATAAGGTGGATCAGTGACCACTAAGTTTGCTTTCTTGTCCTCCATTAACTTATCAAACGTTTCTTTTTTCGTACTATCTCCACATACAAGTCGATGTCTACCTAAAAGCCATATATCACCTTGCATTGTTATTGGTGGGTTTTGAAGTTCTTCATCGACATCAAAGTCATCATCTTCTACTCCATCTCGAAGTGTATCTTTAAACAAATCATCAATTTCAGCAGCGTCAAAACCTGTCAGTGAAACATCAAAGTCTGCTGCATCTAAATCTGTCATAAGTACAGCTAATTTTTCTTTATCCCAATCACCGCTAATTTTATTTAAAGCAACGTTTAATGCTTTCTCTTTTTCTTCGTCTAATTCGACCACGACACATTCGACTTCAGTTCTTCCCATACTTGCTAGAACTTTCAATCGTTGATGTCCACCAACTACTCTTCCAGTTGTCTTGTTCCAAATGACTGGATCAACATATCCAAATTCCTCAAGTGACCGTTTAATTTTTTCATATTCGCTATCGCCTGGCTGTAAATCTTTTCGTGGGTTATAATCGGCGGGAATAAGTTGTTCCACTTTAATCTTCTCTATAATCATGTTTACTCACCGCCTGATTAAATTCTTTATACCTTTTCACGTCTTCCCATGGATATAACCAACTATCAAAATGTCCGTAAACTGCTGTATCGGCATACTGAACATCTCGCAACTGTAAGTATTCAATAATCGCTGCTGGTTTTAAGTTAAATACTGCTAGAGCTGCTTGTTCAAGTATTGAATCTGAAACACTTCCCGTGCCAAATGTATTTATTGAAAATGCGACAGGATTGGCCTTTCCGATAGCATATGAAATACTTACTTCACATTTCTCTGCGTAATCACACCACACGATATGCTTTGCAATATGCCTTGCCATATAAGCTCCACTTCTATCAACTTTGGTAGGATCCTTTCCTGAAAATGCCCCACCACCATGCGCTGTAAAACCTCCGTAAGTGTCAACCATTAGCTTTCTCCCAGTTAATCCTGTATCAGCTGTTGGTCCTCCAACAACAAATCGCCCTGATGGATTGATTAAAATATCTGTATTTTCATCAAACGGGAAGTCTTCAAAAACCTGCCATAAGACATTTTCAATAATATCTCTTTCAATTTCTGTTTGTCTTTTATAAGGCTCGTGCTGTACAGATACTACGATTGTTTTCACTCTAACTGGTTGATTATTTTTATATTCAATTGTGACCTGGGCTTTCCCATCTGGAAAATAACCTTTAATAATTTTTCCTTTGCGGACTTCATCTAATCGTTTTACAATTTTATGTGAAAGCACTAATGGTAATGGCAGCATTTCCTTTGTTTCATTTGTCGCATAACCATACATTGTTCCTTGGTCACCTGCGCCAATTGTTCCGTAAGGCTCTTTGATTCTCTGACGAGCTTCAAGTGCTGTATCTACCGCTTGTGCAATATCTGTACTTTGTTTCTGTACATATACAGATATTTTAAAATCTGTAGGTTTGTAACCCACATCAACTAATACACTTTTTACAACATCTTTAAGATTAAGTTTTTCGCTACAGGAGATTTCGCCCGCCACGATGATTCTTCCTTTTGTCGCAAGCACCTCACATGCCACACGTGAAGCTTTGTCTTTTGTTAAACAAGCATCCAAAATACTATCTGATATTAAATCACAAAGTTTATCCGGATGACCCGCACATACACTTTCAGCTGTTAAATATTTAATCGTCATCACATTACCTCGTTTCAGTTATTTGCCTTTACGCATCGTTAATAAGCGCTCCATCATATCATCTTGTGGATTCGCACCAATGAATTCTGTTGCACTGTTTTCTCTTATAATTTGATAAATTTCTAACCAGAGTCGATTGGTTTGTGTCATGAAGTTTTGACTCATAGCAACATACGGGCTTTGCATAGCATTTCCCGTTGTTGGATGTTTTGCTAAAAAGCCAAACTCTGTCACAGCTGCCTCGCACTGCATCCATCTTGCTGCACTCATAGCATACCTTTCTAAAAGTTGCGGCATGATTAAATGAGCACAGTCCCTTTCATTTAACCAATTCCACGTTTCTTCATAAATTTCTGCCGCTTCAAGAGTTGAACCGTCCTTTTCAGTGGCAGATAGCATCTCCCTTGGCGGTGGCATTTCTTGTCCTTGAAGGTCTGGCGCATGTGTAAATTCAAGCACTTCTAATTTTCGTCTACCTGGATTTCCATCTTCTAACTTCTCATATAATGGCTTTCTTTTTCGTCCAGAGCCAACCCGAGCACCGCCCCTATTCGTTCCATCCTTGGCCATTTCAACACCTCATTTCTGCTCGCCCCCTATATACCCTCTTTGAAATCGCGACTTTTTGCGTGACGTTCCCCGCCCGTTGTCCACATTATAAGTTGTAGAGATTGATTACCCCCTACCCCTTCGCCAACGATCACCATCTCGTGCGGTAATCGATGAGTGACAAGGTGTGCAAACAGACATCAGATTGCTTTCGTCATGCGTTCCACCACGTGACAGCGGTAGGATGTGATGTACTTCTTGCACTGGAGTTAGCTTCCCGTTTCGCTTACATTCCTCGCAGAGCGGGTTCTTTGCAACGTAACGGTCACGTATCCTTTTCCAGGCACGTCCGTAACGCTTTGCAGTGTTTGGATCTCGTTGATACCTTTCATATCTCCTCGCCTCTGCCTTTCGGTGTTCATCACAAAAGCGTTCATGCGTTAACTCAGGACATCCTGGCTGTGAACAAGGTCGCTTTGGTTTCCTTGGCATAACTTTCACCTCCAAACAAAAAAGCCCCCGCAGGATTTCTCCCACGAAGGCTTGCGATATTTCGTCTATATTAATACCATAACATGCTCAAAGTCAAAAAGCGTCCGCAATATTACTCACTTGAATATTCAAAGGTCCATTTTGTTTCTCTTTGATACTTTTACCATACTACCACTATAACCTGCGTAATGTCTAAATGCATCCGCGATTTTACTCACTTGCCATAAAGCAGTAGTGTCAACCTATCCAACGCTCTATTCTTTTTGTTGTAGGCGGATGACCTTTCAATCTTAAAGTAATCGCAAATAGTATGCACAGCTTCGGTTCGTCTTTGATCTTCCACCATATAAAATTCATACAGAACAAACTGTTCATCTTCGGTTAACTCATCCCAAGCAGGCTGGAACCAATTCATATATTCGATGGCTTGTCTTAACCTTTCTTTCAGAACATCAATTTTATCTATGCTATAAGCAATACGGTTTTCATTTGCTTTTGGATTGTGTACAGACGGCATGCCATCATTCACTGGTGCACTTGGGGACATCATTCCATCATGAAGGATTGCAATATCATCATCGGTATTATCGATAATATGTTTCATACTATTATAATCTTTTATCACATCAATCGTTGCTGCTCGTTTATCCAAGTAGTGCCATACAATATTCATACAGGAATTCCCCCTTTTAACGTTGCTTTCACCGCATCAATCAGTGCTGACTGAGTATTATTCTTTTTATTCAAAGCATCCATCACTCGTTCGTCCATTGTTTCTTTAGCGATTAAATGATGGATGATCACTGTGTCTGTTTGTCCTTGCCTGTACAGCCTTGCATTTGTTTGTTGGTATAACTCCAAGCTCCAAGTTAGTCCAAACCAGACGAGTGTTGAACCACCCGCTTGTAAATTTAAACCATGTCCTGCGGATGCGGGATGAATGGCTGCAATTTGAATCTTTCCCTCGTTCCATTTTTTAATGGAATCACTACTTGTTAAAACTTCTACCTTAAATCGGTTTTGTATTCGGAGCAGGTCGTGTTTAAACCAATAAGCAATTAATACTGGTTTACCATTGGCCGCTTCAATGATATCTTCTAGCTTTTCGAGTTTTCGGTCATGTATTTGAGTAACAGAACCGTTATCATCGTAAACTGCACCATTTGCCATTTGAAGAAGTTTATTTGATAAGGCCGCCGCGTTTGAAGCGGTTATGTCCTCACCTTTTATCGTTGTAATCAAATCACGTTTCATGACATCAAGCGTTTCTTTTTCTTTCTGATTTAACGAAACAGGCATTTCATTCATGACTAAATCGGGTAGTTTTAAATAGTCCGTCCCTTTCATGCTGATAGTGATATCGCTTATTTTTTCATATATCGCTTCTTCTGCCCCTGGTTTTGGTTTATATGAAAAAATCATATGTTGATTTCTTTTGTCAGGATCAAAGTAGGATTCTCTAAAACGTCCAATGAATTTTCCAAGCCTTTCACCCATATCAAGTAATCGGTACTCCGCCCATAAGTCCATTAAGCCATTCGATGAAGGTGTTCCTGTTAAACCAACTATTCTTTTAATGTTAGGTCTCACTTTCATCAAACTTTTAAAGCGTTTTGATTGATGAGATTTAAACGATGATAATTCATCAATAACGACCATATCAAAATTAAAATCGATACCGCTTCTAGCAATCAACCATTCTACATTTTCTCGGTTAATGATATAAATGTGCGCGTCTAAATATAATGCTTCTAAGCGCTCTTTTTCTGTCCCAACAGCAACTGCATAAGTTAATCCTTTCAAGTGACTCCATTTTTCAATTTCTTCTGGCCACGTATTTCTAGCAACCCTGAGTGGTGCGATTACTAAAACCCTATCAACTTCAAATCGTTCTAACATTAATTCATAAATAGCAGTCAATGTAATAACACTTTTACCTAGACCCATTTCAAGGAATATTGCTGATATAGGATTTTCTATAATAAAGTTTGTTGCAAACTCCTGATATTTATGTGGCTTGAATTTCATCCAACATCCCTCCAATACTTTCAGGATCATCTAGACAAAAGACGATAAAACCTAGTGATTCTAACTGCTGTTTTCTTTTCTGCTGAAGCGGTCTGAGTTTCTTGCCTGGGGCTTTCACTTCAATAAAGCCAATTTTCCCGTTTGGTAGTAACACTAACCGATCGGGCAATCCATCAAAACCTAGTGATGTAAGTTTAATAGATAAACCCTTCATATTTTTGACCGCTTCGCTTAATTTTAACTCGATAGATTTTTCTCGCATTTCAAACTCTCCTGTTCCAAACGTTTTTAAACTTTCTTACGCGCGTATATGCGTATTTGCGTGATTTCATCCTATATTCTTATATTTTCCTAATATCATATTTTTCTTGGAACATTGGAACAAGTTTTTCACAAACCCTTATACAACATAGGTTGATTGCTGTTCCTAACTATGTGACGAACTTCTTTTATTTTGTTCCAGGAACATAATATTCTGTTCCAATGTGATGTTTTTGTTCCAAACTCGATTTTTTGGAACGTCACTTTTTTAATTCATACACCCACTGCGTTCCGTAAATGGGAAGTCTCTTTTTCTTTGATAAACCTGTCCAGCCACCAATGCTGGCCATAATGGTAGATATTTCGTTACCATCTATCCGTCTTAAATTGGAACGTTCCTTTTGGAAACATTCACACCAAATCTCCATATTAGAAACATGCTCCCGTTTCCAAACACCTTGTTTTGGACTATCACCAAATTCAGTTCCATTGAGAAATGCTCTACGTTCAAATAAGTCCATATCGTCCCAATCATCAGGAAGTAGCGTTTCAAGGTATTCACGAACCAAACCTTCTCGCTCGTCCGATTCCATCGCCATTCGTTGTTCTTCTTTCGCTAATTGATCAATATCATGCTCGAGATATAGCTTTTCACCTTGCTTTACGTATTCGAGTGTTTCTGCCCATATTTGCAACACTTCTTCTTCAGTAACTTCCCACGATTTCTTCTTTCCATCGCCTGGGGTTTTCACAGGCCAAAATCGTCTGTTACCCGTCGTATCCCTTAAGTAACCCTTCTCAGCATTAGTCGTTCCAAAGAATACACACTGTCTTAAATGTGGTGTAACTCTTTTCGCAAAACTTGCTCGATAAATGTCGTTTTGTCGTGAAAGGAAACTCCTCAGTGTTTCTACTTCTGCTTTTTTAAGTCCAGCGAGTTCCCCAATTTCAATGATCCAGTAACCTTGTAATTTCTCAGCAGCTGTCTTATCTTTTGTATCTGATAAACTTAAACTATCTGAAAACCACTCACCACCAAGCCTTGCAATAAGCGTACTTTTCCCGACTCCTTGAGGTCCGTTTAAAACGAGCATTGAATCAAATTTAATGCCAGGTGTGAGAACTCTAGATATTGCCGCACATAATGTTTTCCTTGTTACAGCACGAACGTATGGATTATCATCCGCTCCTAAATAATCAATTAATAACGTATCGACTCGTGCCACTTTATCCCACTCAGGCAAATTATCAAGATAATCACGAATCGGATGATACGACCTATCATCAGCTACTTTCGCAATTGCGATATCATAATTTCTAGCTGAAAACGTTCCATAGTGCGCATCGATATAACTAACTAACTGAGCATCATCCGCATCCCGCCAATATTTAGATGGATGCGACCAAGGAACAGGACTAACAATCTCCAAGTTGTCCGATAGCTCATTAAAAACAATCCCTTGAAGGTTTTCATCATGCTCCAGTATTAAAGTAAGGTTTCTAAGTGTATTTTTAACTGCACCTGTTTTATCAAGCTCAAGTTGTCCTTCCCAGTCATCTTCTGTAAACTCAATTTCCGCTTGTTCTTTACGTTCTTCTGCGAACTGCACTTTCACTAGTTCATCCTTTAAAGCAAACTCAGTCATAGCCTTAAAGGATGGGAGTTTTGTTACTGCGGTTGAATAAGATGATTTATCATCTAAATCTTGAAACAAATGCAATCGAACTAGGTCAAACGCATTGAGTAAGTTCCCTGAAGCAGGATCTGTTGCATGATGGCTATAAGCAAACTTTCCGTTATATACAACGACCCCAGCAGACGAATCAGCTGGTATATAATCAAATCTTCCTTCCATCAAACTTGGTTCATACACATGTGATAAAAAACTATCAATGGCTTCCTCGATAGAATAAGCCCTACAAAAGGCACCAATAATACCATCCTTCTCTAGTGGATCAGCCTGTTTTTTGATATTTCGTTGAACAACTTCTGACTGTCTTGATGACACAGGCCATGTTGTCGTATCTCGCCAATCGTCATATTTCGACAAATACAAATCAGGATCTAATAACTCACCATCTTTTTGTTCAAAAAAGAACTCACCGTTTGAAGGTGTCGATGGCCAGTACATTAATCTTGAGGGTTCATATGTTGTATCATCAAAATAATCAATACCGATTTCTTTTGCGACCATTCTTGCGACCGCTGGATATTCATCTTCCGAAACATCACGTTTAAACGGAATAATTAAACGTAGCCTTGGTTTTTCAGGAGTGTGTTTATGTGTTGAATATACGCAGCATTTAAAATCATAAAGAAGTTCAATTTGATCCCAAATACCAGGTACTGCGTAGTCCATATCAAGGGTAAGAAGTGAACGAGACAAAACATGTCCGTTCCTTCTTTTCCCCTGTTTCAAAGCACCGCCAACAAAGCCACCAACATCCTTTGTTGCATCTTGTTTTGCACGATTCATTTTTCTATATTCGTCTACCGTTTCAGTTGTACGGATTGTCTGATTTACAAGATTAATAAACTCGTCCCACGTTACATCTTTGTTCTTCCACTTTCTGTCCATTCGACTATTTCCGACAGCTATTTTCATATTGATTACCTCCAATGCTTAACTGTCCATTTCAATTTTTGGTAAGATGCCTTTTGATTTAAGTAAGTCATAAATAAACAATCGGCCTTTTTGCGTCCAATACGTATGAACTTTTGAACGATTATAACCATTGCTATCTTTATATGTGTGAGTTTTTGTTGTTGTATATCCAAACTCAGCATGGTTTTGATATAGCAACCAAATCTTCCCTTGTTTATATTGAACCCCTTGTTCGTGTAAGTATTTATTTAACCACCGAGCAGATTTTCCATAATCTTTTGCAATAACCGAAATCGCAACTGCATCCTTACAACTTAAAACAACATCGTAATAACTCGCTTTTGGTTTCATCTCAACGATTTGCTGTTCCTGAACTTTTACTGTTTCCGATAATTGATTGTTTTTTAACCGCTCTGCTTTTAATTCTTCTAACGCTTTAATCAAAATATCTGGATTAGCTAATACTTCATCCACTGCGTATAATCCATGCTTTCGAATAGATGGAAGAACGTCATGTGTAACCCATCTTCTGAATTCTTTTAATTTCTTCTTGCGTTGCAAAATATAATCTTCTGAAACCCCACGTGCCTTTGAAGGTTGCATAACAAAAAGTAATGAGTACAGACCAGATTCATTAACAATTGCAACCTGTTGTGAACCACCAGGGGTAGTCATTTGCGTATACCCCTTTTCATCTTCATCTAGGGACTGCATTGCACGATATCTATTCGTTTCGCCAAACACATCACAGATGTCTTTTGCAACCCACCATGGATTGCCTTCCTTGAATACCGTTCTAACTGAACTACCTTCGAAATCAAATACTTTTAAATTGTTCATCATATAAATGAACCTCCTACAAATAGTTGTAGAGTAAATAAATTTACCCTCACCTATATGCGAAGAAAAAGGGGTATTCGAACCCCTCTAAATTAATCTTTTTTATAGAAGTTTGTATCAAATCCATCCGCACGTAATTCCAACGTATCTGCCCAAGGTGGAGATACGCTCATTAAATCACTGATATATTCGACCGTTACATCGTTTGGTGCTTCAATGACAATTTCATCATGTACATGCATGACAATACGAAAACCTTCATCATGAACACGTTGCAAAGCAAAACACAATAAATCTCTTGAGACAGCCTGGACAATGTTCTCGACAAACTTGGGACCATAGCTGAAAATCCGCTCCCACTTCTTTGTCGCACCAATACCTTCATAAGAAACAGATTCATTTCCAAAACTATTTATCCCTATTCTTGGCTTTACATAAGAGAGCCATCTACCTGAAGGTAAACCAATCAGCAACATTCCGCTTTGATATTCAAACTTAATTCCATGGGTCATATGTGCTTTTCGTTGTCTCACAGTTTCTTTTGCTGCACGATCAACATCCCACCAAAATTTCACTATTTTTGAATTTGACTGCCGCCACACATCGACAAGTGGTTTTAATTCATGTTCTTCAAGTCCCATACTAAGAGCACCCATTGATTTCAACGCACCAACAGAACCTCCATAACCAAGCGCAAGTTCTGCAATTTTTCCTTTTTGTCTTAATGGACTGTCTTTTGAAATTTCATCCAAGGGAACTTTAAACATCTGCGCAGCCGATGCTTCATAGATTTTCCCGTGTGATGCAAACACTTCATTCCGCCATTTTTCACCTGCAATCCAGGCAATCACACGTGCTTCAATTGCACTAAAGTCAACGATTATGAAGCGATTGTTCCGAATAGGAACAAATGCGGTCCTTATAAGCTGAGAAAGTACACTCGGAACTGATTCATATAAAATTTGTAAGGCTTCAAAATTACCTTGTTTCAATAAAGCACGTGCTTCGTCTAAATCGGATATATGGTTTTGTGGTAGGTTCTGGACTTGAATTAACCTTCCTGCAAATCTTCCCGTACGATTTGCACCGTAAAACTGAATTAATCCTCTAGCTCGTCCATCACGACAAACGACATTTTCCATAGCCGCATATTTTTTCACGCTGGATTTTGCGAGTTGTTTTCTCAATTGAAGCACTTCCTTAATTTCACCTTCATTAGTTTTAATTAAATGTGTCACTGCAGCCTTATTTAAACTATCTGTTTCTACACCTTTTGTTTGTAACCATTCCCGCATTTGCTTTACGGAATTTGGGTTTTCTAGCTTAGTTATTTCCTTCATACGACTGACTAACTGATTGCGAATTAAATCATCACATTTAATAGCCTGAGCAACTAACTCCAAATCCAGCTTTATTCCTCTATCATTTATTAACTGATCAAGAAGGTAGTTATCCCACTCTACTTCGGGCATCGGAAATTTTGATAGTTTATCTTGTATCGCAATTTCGGTTTCTACATCACGTTTGTTATATGCTTTAAAACTGTTCCATTTGTTCGGATCGTGTTCTTTTAGATTTCTTGTTCGGCCGCCATTTGTTTTTGTTGGCTTACAAGGGATAGAGAAAAAACGAATTAAATCTTTCCCTTCCGACAGCTTTTGTTTATCCGCCCCCGTAACCATTGCAGCTCCTTCTAAAGATAACGGTAAACCTAAATAAGCAGACCACACCATTGTGCA
Organism: Pueribacillus sp. YX66; assembly: GCF_041725775.1. Classification (NCBI taxonomy): domain Bacteria; kingdom Bacillati; phylum Bacillota; class Bacilli; order Caryophanales; family Bacillaceae; genus Pueribacillus; species Pueribacillus sp. YX66. The sequence goes on from NZ_JBEUEL010000007.1 coordinate 53,750, forward strand.
TCGCCAATCAACAGGTGATAAATGTTGCTTGAAATGTCTACTTAAACAAATCCGTTCGAACTGAGCATTGAATGCCCATTTTGTAACACCTTCATTAAATATCGCTTGTTCAATTTCAGACGGGATAGACTCACCGTTTGCCAAATCAATAACATAAACAGGTCCACTATCCACACTGTAAGCAAATAGCATTACTTCAAAATCATCTGCCTCCACATAGCGATAGACCCCGCTTTTAGCGAGGTCCACACTACTATATGTTTCAATATCAATATTTAATGTTTTCATGATAAGAAGTCATCATCCACATCAGTAGCAAAATCTACCGATGCATCCGTACGACCACCTAATGGCTCTCCATCACGAATCTTTTGAATGTTACCAAGGCCGCAAGCAATCCCTCGGTTACCATTTGAATTAAACGCATAAAAGTTAATACTTACACGAGCATACACTCCTGAATAAACCTCTGAGCGCTCTAAAATTGGATTAATATCAGCATCTACAATCTGTGGTGGTGTAATGCTGTTTGCATTAACAAAGAAACTATCCGCATACGCTTCATCATATGAACGGTCAATATCTCCATCACGAAGCGGTAATTTTAACGACTGCTTGTTTGGGATCTTTCCACCAAACTTTCCACGACCTTCTTCAATTGCAGCATCTACTGCTTTTTCAATTGCTTCTAAAGTTTTCCTATCACTTTTTGGAATAATAACACTCACACTATATTTTTCTTTTCCACCATTGATTGACTTTGGCTCCCACACATTTGCATAAGATAAACGAACGACACCTGTAATAACTTTTGTTGGATTTTTTACTGTTTTCGACATAATTATTTCTCCTCCATAAATTCATTTTTTGCTATTGATATATTTATTTCTGGACGCTTATCCGTTACTGGAACAAGCGTTGGTTTCCCTTTTGGCTTAGTAATGAAATCACCAAGTAGTTCATTAAACTTCTTTTTACCCATCAGTTTTTCCATGTTGGTTATGGTCAGCAGACTTTGCTTATAAATATCTTCATAGCCTGCCTTCTTTGCAGCTTCAGCTACCGCTTCTTCATCTGTGTATTTACGATTAGATCTACCTTCTACAACCTTAAAACCTTTCCACTGTTTTCCTTGTTGAACAGCGGCATTCGTTGCATAAGCAAATATTTCATTTGCCCATTTAGTAAGGTCATTCACATGAAGCAAGATTTCTGTAATTTCATCATCTGTTAATAAAGGCGGCTTTTTAAATTCAAATTTTGCTACCTTCAAATTTTCTTCCGCCCTTGCCCTGCACTCCACAGATGCCTTACAAAACCTACACCAGTCACCAGGCTTATATTCACCATCACCTTTGAACGCTAATTCAGCTTTTGGTTTAAGTGAACTTTCCGCCCAATCTATTAGACTAATTTTAGACATTTCAAAGGTTGAGATATTTTCACGTCTTGGTTGATAGATAGTGATTTTCACTGTATCGATATCATAAATCGCATCAAATAGATTTAGTGCTCCAAGTGCATATAGCATCATTTGCGGGTTATTTTCCGCTTCAACTAAAACACCTTGTCCATATTTAAAATCGATAACATGAACAACATCATCTGCAACAATGACACAGTCACCTGTTCCAAACCCTTCTGGTACATAATTTGAAAAGTCCAATCGTTGTTCAATAAGAAGAAGTGGATCTTTCGTTGATTGTTTTGCTACTGCTAGTTCTTCTAAAATAAACTGGACATATTCATCGGTATAACGTTCCATCTCTTCAGAATCATAAATGGATGTTGGCTTTTTCGTTGGGACCTTTAACGCTTCTCTAAGCTTATGTTCCCCTAGTTCATGAGCGGCTGTTCCTTCCTTAGCCGCTTCACCACTAGAATCTTCAAATTCTAATTCAAGACGTGCCGATGGAGTACAATTCATCCATCGATGTGCTCCTGACGCAGATAAAATGGCATGTTTCGTCATTGCAATTCCTCCGCATCTTTCATCAATGCTTCATAGTCTTTTTCTTCAATTTCACTTAACTTGGTCGCACCATACTTTTCAAGAAGCTTTTTAATATCGGCTGTAAAACCTGCTTGGCTCTTTTGTGCAAGTAATGTACGAACTTCTTCAAGCGATATTTTTTTCTTTTTCGGCTTTGCCTTTTTAACTGGTGTTTTTTCTTCCGTTCGTGGTGATTTTTCATTACTCGCCAACACTTCAGCAATCGTCTGAAGTGAGCCAGCTAAATTTTGTAAATCAGTGACCACATCAAGAAGTAATTTTGTTCTACTCATATTAAGCTTCACCGCCTTTCCGAGTCTCTTTTATTTCCACTGTTTCTACTGAGTTTCCAGGTGTTATCACGAGTAGATTTACTTTCTTACCAAACAGTAAATCTAGCATTCGGCTACGCACTTTTTTGCGCTTACCTTCAACCACTCTCGTTTTTTCACCATTTTCATCTTTAACATTGATGATTACCTTGTGTTTTAGACTCATCCGAAACACTCCTTTCTAAGGGTTTTATTTCGTCCCTTACTAGTAAGCGAAAAATCATGCCCTTTCGAACCCCTTTTTTAAAATAAAATTTAAAAGGCTCAATTAAGAGCCCCTTCTTATCAGTTTTTCTAATCTTCTGTATATTTTATTTAAACGATTTCTGATAGCCGCTTCAGTCACATCTTCTTCGGCTGCAATCTCAACGTTTGTTTTTTGTTCATAAAATTTCTTTTGTATGGTTCTAAATTGTTTATCTGTTAACTGCCCCATTGCTTTGTGCAATTGTTCGATTAACTTTTGTCTCTCTTCGCAGTTCTCCATTTCCAAAATTTTATTGAATGGATTTGCATCCCAATCTGCTAAAAGTTTGTTATGTTCAGCTTTTGAATCTCCATTTTCATCTACATAAGATTCTAAATTACAAGCAATTCGGTAATCATAGCGGCGACCTTCGTCCACTTCCTGATCATCTTCAGAATGTAAATATTCAATATCAACCTCTGTTACACCATTTTCCCCCGGTACGATGGTTGCTATCTTTTTACCTCCCGAATAGTAAATGTAAGATTCTCTGTTCTTTTGGCTTGTTTTGTACTTTTTTGTCATTGTTTGGCATCCTCTCCGCCAATTTGCGGTGGGCAAAGGATGCAAACAATGAAGAACTTGTCCTTTAGTAACCTGACCTTTACTTAAAAAAGTGCGCAACAAGGTAAGGGTACTAATATTGAGACACTACAATCCTGGTGTGGATTGCGTACTTCAATATGTATCCTTTGCCCTTATTGCAAATCAGGCATTTGATATTTTTTTAATAGATAACAGCTGTTTCTCTATTAGATAATTCCAGTATAGGAGAGTTAAAAACGCTTGACCCGGACACGCCATGTCCGTTTTAAGCATTAAAACAAATAAAAAAAGCATGAAACTGTAAACTTTCACAGTTTCATGCTTTTAAAAACAATAGAATTATAGAGTTTTATCACCGGACACGCCATGTCCGAATAAATTAAAATTTATTCATCAGATGTTAAAATTTTAAAACCCGCACTTTCTAAAAGTTCATTACATTCATGGATTGAAGCTTTATAATAGCCTGTTATAATCGCCTCGAACATTGCATGTTCGTCTACAGCAAACCTAATTGCATATCCGGAAATTTCAATAAGCTTTCTACTTAAAATAGGCGGGAGTTGCATTCCCACACAAAGTGCTATAACAGTTCTTAGTTTTGGTTCATAACCTTCTTCATTTCTCATTCTTTGAATTGTTTTTGAACTTAACAGACATTTTTCAGCTAATTCTTCGTTCTTTAAATCCTTCCACTTCATCAATGCTTTTAGTGCTTCAGGAAAATGGTTAGGTAATCTTTTCAAAATATCATTAACTTCTTTATTATATTGAATGATTAAAGCAGCTTTCTCCTGGGATGATATATTTTCATCACCATCGAATGCTACTCTAAAACTTAGACCTTCAGCATTTTTAAATAGTACACACTCTGTATAATATTGTTTCCCATACCTGTTTTTAAAATCTAAAGTTAAAGTGAATATTATACAGCATTCTTCCATGTTCAATTTAGCATATCGAGTTAAGCGTGGTTTTCCAAAAATATCGTATTCAATATATTTAGGAGAATTCAAACATAAATGTGAATCTACATATAAATAGGTTCCATTATCAATTAATTCTTTCAAGTTTGGATTATGCAGACTCTCTATAACTAAACTTTTATAATCTACACTAAATGTTTGATTTCTATTTAAAATCCCTTCCTTAACTTTATACGGCGGTACATACTTACCATTTATATAATTATAAACGCCAATAGCTTCTTCATAACCAACATCTATCAATCTTATTTTTGCAGCTTCTCTTGAAACTACAAAATGAGTTGCAAGTTCATCTACAACTATTTCTAATACATCAATAGTTTCAGCTGTATTCAGCTTCTCTCGATAATGTTTAATCAATTCAAATGCTTTCGTTTTAAACATCGCCAGTGGCATTTGAATTCTAGGAGTTAATGCATTCGCCTGCCATTCCATCCAATTTGCAGAATCAACATCTGATTCTTCAATACCACCGATTACTTTACAGCTTATTGCTGTTAATTCGTCATTATATAATCGTTCTAATTCAAAAGCTAAACGATGCAATTCCCAATGAACACATTCATGAATAATCGTATTATTTACTGAACCTAAATTACGCAAAAAGAATGCTTTAGGATCAACAAATATCGTTTTAGCGCTTACATCCTCACTATAATAAATACCCTGATCACTATCATAAAATTCTGAATTACTATCCCTAAAAAAAATCTGACCAAAAACAGATAAATCTTCTGTTATCTCACGCATTTCTACTGATAGACCCATTCGATAGGCTAATTCTTTGGTATCTATTGGAATAGGTTTTGATAACGCTTCTGGATAGTGTTTTTCTAAAAAAATTCTTGCTACCTGTTCTAAGTCTCTTTTATAAATAATAGGTACCAGACTGTCTGATAAAGGATACTTATTTTTCTCTTTCTCATAGTATTTCTCAATATTATGTATAGTAAAGTCCTCAAACTCTCTTTCTATATCACCTGAACATGAAATATGAAACCATTCTTGTATATGTTCTGATTCATCTAAGCGATGGTTTGTATCAAACACTTCCAAATATTGTTCAACAATAACATCGAATTCTAACTCTGTCCCAACTAAATTATTAACAAAAACATATCGAACTTCTATTTCAGAGTCAGAAAGATAGATTTCACCGATATTATTAACACGGTATAGTCTGAAATCTATATCATATTTATTTTCTTCAACAAAGGATTCTATGGCGGTAAAAAGCTCATCCTCAAATTTTACTGCCACATAATATTTAAATGAACGACTACTCGCCATATAGAATTCCCCCTTAAACTTTAAGTATATAAATATCTAAGTTAAACCTGTATAGAATTTTAAGACCTCTCTTATATCTAGGTACTCTTCATAAATTACCAAATCATCATTTTCCTTATTAAAGATAGGGTCCATTTTAAAATGGAGTTTACTATCTCTTTTTACTCCGGGAAGTATTAGTGCTGAGTGTGTAAAAGAATAGATTGGTAAATCATTTAAGTTTTCCCTTTTATTTTTTAAAAACAAAAAATACGAGATTTGTTTATAATCCATACCATTAACTTCTCTTTTATATTTAGCATCGAAAATGAATTGATTTTCCCCAGACGAAAAGTAATAATCGGGACTGAAGAAGTGGTTGTTATTAGCCATATTAGGTCTGAAAGCAGGCTTTTCAAATTTAGTTATAGTATTAGTGCTTTCTAATTTTAGTTTTCCATCTTTAACTTCTTTAAAGTGGTTTTCCAAATAAAATTTAACAGCATCTTCCCATATACTTGAAAACGTATAGTGTTTCAAATAATAAGTTCCACCTTCTTTTAAATTTGAAAAATAATTTATTAAATTATCTATTAGATTAATCAATATATCTTTAAAAGTCTCTTGCCTGATACTATATAACTTCTCGAGAACTCCCTCTCTATTATTGAGAAAAATTTCATCTGAAGCGAACCCATCCACTTTAGGCATATCTATCATAAAGTTAAATTTATCTATTGTGTGATTTATAACAAATATCATTGCTTCTGTTAAGAATGCTATGTTTTGATAAGACTTCTCATAGTAAAAAGGGAAAAAATAAAGTTGATTATTAATCAAATATTTATCTGATCTTCTAATTGTTTCCTTCCAGTTTATCTTACCACCAATGTTAGGCTTAATTAACTTTTTCTCTTCAAAATATAACCCGTACTCTTCATAATAATTGTAAACCTCAAAAAAAGCTGCAAATGGATAGTTGGATTTGTAATGTTTTCCGTATTCTGAACCAAAATAAATTTCAGGTCTTAACTGCAAATGTTTTGAAATCACATTAAATAATAATTTAGTATCTGAGTGTTCATTATAGACTTTAAAGTTTATAGGGAAAACCGCACATATTTCGGAACTATCATTAATTAAAAAACCAGAAAAGTCAAAAACATATTCGAAGTCCGCTGTTACTTCTCCAGAATTAACATTTTCTTTATTTCTCTTCCTGTAATCTCTTTCGATAATGTCAAAACCCATTTCAACTAATTCACTTTTCTTGAAAATGTCACCTTCATTATAGTATTTCAGAGACATGTAACCTCCCCCTGTTCCAACCTAATAAGGATATCTATTTATATTAGGAATTAAAAAGTTATTTAAAAACGCATCACTAAAAACCTTCTTTACTCCATAACTTGAATATAAATCCTCAAAACTTTTTATTTGATTATCAAAGAGGCTAATAGAATTATTAAATGTTACATGCCCTTGAACATCTTGCCATAAGTATAGGAGCAGTTTATTTTTCATAATATCCATAACTTCAATGTTCGCTTGATTTGCCACAGTTTGATTTGTTGAGTGAGAATCACTAACTAGTTGATCCCTGAACACAAGGAAAAATTGCCCCAGTTGTTTATCTTCGTTTTTCCCTAATCCATTTTCTTTATCTGTAATAAATTCATTTAGTGCAGTATAAAAAGATTGCCATGTTGTTTCTAAAGTGTTCGCTGTATTATCATCTGGTGACACATAAAGCTTAGGATTATTAAGTGATTGAATTGTATTACCTGCATCATCTTTAACTGGTAAACTCGTGATATACGCCCAATCAAAGCGCCTTTTAAAAGCAGTATCCATTGGAAATACATTCTGATCATTAACATTGACAGTTCCTATGATATTAAAATTTGACGGCAACTTAATTTCATCAGATGGTAATTGAATTATCTCATCAGCAATTTGTTTATTTCGAATCGGAAATTTACTTTCAAAAGATTCATTTCTATCTAACAGTTGGAAAATATCACCGAAAATAGCTGCTACGTTACCTCTTGATAGCTCTTCTAACACCAAATAAACTGGCTCATTATAATTTTGATAAGCTTCAACCAGTGCCCTTGTAAATGGACCAGGAGCAAATTCAAATGTTACATCTCCTGTTGTTGAGTCTTTCATTGGTAGCAACTGCCCAATAAAGTCAGAGTATGTAAATTCAGGATGAATAGTTACTCTAAACACTCTTTCATTATTTACATGATTCAAACTTTGATCTACCGAATGGCTCTTACCTGTACCAGGTGCACCGAAGTAAATAATTTGTTTATGCATATTTCATAATCTCCTTAATTTAATTTTTCAATAAACCTAAGTAGTGTCAAAAACCTTGGGAGTTTAGTTCCTCTCCTGCTAAACAATGGAGTATAGGTATTGTAAAAGTTCTCTAACTCTGCATAGTCTATTGTGTAACCATTTTTATGGGCTAATAATATATAAGGTAATATTTTAGCCCAATAGAACTTTTCAGAACTACCATTAAACTCGTATAATCCGGTTCGGCGATCATGTTTTAAATAATCACCCACAACCAATTTATCATCTTTTATCTTTAAGGACTTATTCCTAAAGTCTATCTCAAATTCCGGTGTAATATATACAGAAGCCCCCCTGTATGAAGGTTCATATTTTCTTATGAAGTCTCTTATATCAGATGGTACTCTTACTAATTCTGGAGTATTTGCAAACACTTCTATATATTCCATGTCTGCTGCAATCATACCCGCTATAGGATAATAAATGGAAGATTGAGTAATTCTAGACCCTAACATATTAAGGATGTATACTGGATGGTTAGCGACCTTATAGCAAGGGCCTCCTATTGTCATGTCCATTAATTCTATTAACTCTGGAAAGATAGATTGTGCTACAATATTACGACCGTCCATCTCAAGGTCTAGTATAAAAACATATGTTACGATACGCCTAGCGACCGTATCACCATTATTAATCCATATATAATAGCCTTTGTTCCTATAATTATCTTCACTACTCGCATTAATTACTTCATCTTCTATAATTGCTCCAAATAACTTCCCCCCCCCTAACAGGAAGATTAGAAAATTGATTGTTAATATTAGAATATTCAACTTCCTGTAGATTTAATTTTGGATTGTAAGTATTTATTGCTTGTAAAATCGCCGTTTCTACAAAGTCTTGTTTAGAAATTGCTGTTGGCGGAATCCTCACTGATTCAATAGCATTTATTTTTTCTGGGAAGCCCGACGCTGGTAATAAAAGTTTTCGCAAAGTTCTCACCTTCTTCAATCATAATTTTTTACTAGCACTTCAATTCTCGGATATTTGATTCCCGTTTTACCAATCTCAACAACTTTAAAGTCATGCGTATTTATCCATTTAAGCAATAAATTATGCCGTTTTTCCCCATGATATAAAACATTAGAAAGCATGAATTTATAACCCGCTTTATGAATTTTTAGCAAAAATTCTAGTAACTCCGTCTCACTATCAGAATCCCATCCATCTAAGCCTCTTTTACCATCGTTATACTCAGCCTTTGTTATGAAGTAAGGAGGATCAAAATAAAAAACTGTATCTTTTGGATAATCTTCTATTGGTAAGTCTTCAAATTTACCATTAATTAACCGATAATTTGGTGTTCTTATCCTAAATCTATTAATGCGTTCTCTGATCCCGTCACTAAATTCATTATTTCCTACAGGAGTATTCATTTTTTGTGAGTTGTTGAATCTTATAATGTTCTGAAATGCATATACTTGTAAAACGAATAAATTTAAACTTGACTTATCTTTTTCATTATAATGGCTTCTTAGATTTAAATATTGTTCTTTTCCTTTCTTCGTAAGTGCAAATTCATTTATCACATTTTCTATGCTACTTGTAAGGATATCTTTTTCAGTCTCTACTAACATCTCAACAATACCAAAGACATAAGGGTTATATTCATTATAAACCACTTCATTCATTGCCACTACGTTTGCTCCAACATTAAAAGCGCCCCCCATTGCATCTACAAATGTATCAACATGCTTAGGCAATTCTTTAAATATAATTGGCAATAACGCATCTTTGCTACCCGAATAATTTAGAGGTGACTTATTAATCGACAGATCCTTCTCGAAATATAATATTATTTCTTTCAGTTTTTTACCTTTTCCCTTATGACTCGAGTTATTTGTTGAATACTCTCTGTATTCATTCATTTCCACATGCACTTCACCATCTACAGCAAACAATTTTGCTAAACTTATAAGCTCTTCAATTGGTATAATTGATTGATTACTATAGCTAACTAAAACATGTTTAAACTGTATTTGACGGAACAAATCTTCAAATTCAAATAATGCCCTTTGTTTGTTCGAGTAATTCGAGAGTTCCCTTTTTACTCTTCTACCTGTTTTCCCAAATAGTTCGGGATAATCATACCTGGCTACTGTTTCCAATAGATGGTATGAATTAGCATATTGTGTAATTGTATAAGGTGGATCTATATAAGCTATATCTCCACTAATCTCTCTTACTAATTCATTTGTATTATAGCTATGTACAATATTTTCAGAATACAAATCACACTCATTAATTTCTAGTGGTATGATTTCAAATTCTTTTAACGATCTTGGTTCCCAGAACTTAAAAAATGCCTGGTAAGTCCCAGACGTGTTAGAAACTCTTGGAATACTTGCTATAAGTGATGCTAATAAATAAAAATATTCCTTATCGTTAATTATTTCTGTTTTATACATTTGTTCTATATCTAATCTAAACCCATCAATTTTTATCGCATTTTCTTCAGTTAAGTACATTCTGTTTCCAACTGGAGTATAATTATGATAAACAAAAAAGTTATCTTTAGGTTTATAGACTCTTTGATTTAACCATTCAAACGGTGAGACTTCGTATTTCTCAACAAACTTTTTAAACATAGGTATCTTGTCATTCAACAATTTTGCTTTATTTATTACTTTAGAAAAATACATATAATCATTTGATATTATCTTAAACCTATCTTTAAAATAGTCCCCCACCACTCCAGTACCTGCAAAAAGATCTCCAAAGGTGTCACCTTGTATATCATATTTTTTTATTACATTATCTATAAAATCTAATAACTTTGATTTATTACCTAAATACCTCAACAATTTCACCTTCTAATAATTCATAAAATAAATTTCAATCATTCGTTTTCTTTCTGTTATCTGCTGGTTTTACTGCCATAGATGGTATAACCCAAACCATCCCCACTTTCATCGCGCCTTTAATTCTTCCTTCACTACATAATGTTTGAACTCTTCTTTTGGATATTCCCCATTTTTCCGCTGCTTCTTTTGCAGAAATATAATCCATATAAAAAATCCCTTTCAAATTAAGTTAATATCATTATATTCCCAATCGCGAACAATATCAATTGTTATATAGACAAAATTAATTTTATCTATCCTATCAACTCCCCCACCCAAAAGTCATCCTATCAACTCAACCCTACCTTTACTGAAAACTACGCTTCCTTTTCAGCAAAATAAAAATAAGATTCCCCAGCTTGGACATTCTCCAAAACCACTGGAAAACCTTATTTTATCAACACTTCATCAGTTCTTATTCATTTACCCTAGACATCAATGCTACCAACTCCACATGCCCCGTCTGCGGAAACATATCGACTGGCTGGACTTCTTTCGTCTCAAATCCGCCGTCTTCTAAAATGCGTAAGTCTCTAGCCAATGTCGCTGGGTTGCAAGAGACGTAGACGACACGTTTAGGTTTCATGTCGATGATCGTGTTGAGTAGGGCTTCGTCGCAGCCTTTTCGTGGTGGGTCGACGACGATGACGTCGGCTTGGATGCCTTGTTGGTACCACCAAGGGATGACTTTTTCGGCTTCGCCTACGAAAAATTCGGCGTTTTCAATGCCGTTTAATCTGGCGTTACGTTTGGCATCAGCGATCGCTTGGCCGACGACTTCGACTCCGTACACTTTCTTTGCTTGTCGTGCTAAAAACAGCGAAATGGTTCCGATGCCACAATAAGCGTCGATGACGGTTTCGTTGCCTGTAAGTTGAGCGTACTCTAACGCTTTATCATAAAGCACTTTCGTTTGGATCGGATTCACTTGATAGAAGGATCGTGCGGATATGGCGAATTTAATGTCGCCAATGTAGTCATAAATGTACGGTTCACCCCAAATGACGTTTGTTTCATCACCAAAAATCACGTTCGTCCGCTTCGGGTTGACGTTATGAACGATCGATTTGACGTTCGGGATGTGCTCAACGATTTGTTCAATGAGTTGTTTTTTATGTGGAAAATCTTTCATTCTCGTAATGATAACGACCATCACTTCGTCTGTTTTTCTGCCATATTTCGCAATGATGTGTCGAATGACGCCGTGATGATTCTTTTCGTCATAGGCGCGAATACCTAGTTGTGAAGCAAGATCTCTGACGACACGAACGACGGTGTCGTTAGCTTCTTCTTGTATGAGACATTCTTCCATAGGAACGATGCGATGGCTGCCTTTTTGGTAAAAGCCTGTAATGAGCGAGCCGTTTTCTTCGCCGACTGGCACTTGCGCTTTATTCCGATAACGCCACGGGTTGTCCATACCAATGACAGGATGAACAGTAACGTCGTTAAGATGACCGATGCGAACGAGAGCGTCTTTCACTTGTTTGTGTTTATACAGCAATTGCCCTTCATCACTCATATGTTGCAATTGACAGCCACCACAACGGTCGTAAATCAGACATTCAGGTGTCACACGAAATTCACTTTCCGTAATCACGTCAAGCAGTTTTCCGTAGCCGTAATTTTTTTTCGTTTTTAAAACTTTCACGTTTGCACGTTCGCCTGGGAGCCCAAATGGAACAAACAGTGTATAGCCATCGATTTTTGCCACACCTGAGCCGTCATGGGTTAGATCTTCAAATTTAACTTCAATGATGTCGTTTTTTTGTACGGGTACCAATCTAGATGTCATCCTTTATGTATGAATTCACGTTCTACTGTCTTCTTGCGTTTTGCTTAGCATTTGCTGATTCTTCTCGTAATATTGCTTCGGTACAAACATTCTCATATGCTGTCGTAAATTAATAAATTCACGCGGAAAATGTCCACCGTGTTCTCCATCTAAGTTTAAAACCATATCGGCTTTCGTTTCAACTTTAATGCGACTCGCTTTCGTATAAATCAATTGGCGACTTTTCAAATGCGCACCGCGAACAGCAAGCAATAAAAGACGAATGAAATTAGAGACGGTTAATTTTTTCACGATTAAAAGATCAAATTTGCCATCGTTAATAATCGCATCGGGTGTCAATTTTTCAAAACCCGCAATCGAGTTCGTATTTGCAATAAAAAATAGTAGAATGTCGCCTTCAAAAACTTCATCGTCGTATTCAATTCGAACGAGCTGTTCATGTCTAATTTGCGGGAGCATTCTCGCGCCTTGTAAAAAATAAGCCGGGCGCCCGATTACTTTTTTCAATTTGCTTGGCGTTTCGTGCGATAAATTCGTAATTCGACCACCTCCAGCAAGATAAATAAAATATTCGTCATTTCCTTTGCCAATATCAATCGGAATGTGATAGCCGTCTACGATGACATCGACTGCTTTTTCATAGTTTTTCGGTATGCCTAACGCACGCGCAAAATCGTTCGTCGTTCCTGCAGGTATAATGGCAAACGTTGGTCGCTTCGGCTTAGGTGCAATTCCGTTAATGACTTCGCTAATCGTTCCGTCTCCGCCCGCTGCAATAATAAGATCTACTCCCGCATCTACCGCTTGACTTGCTTCCGTTGTCGCATCTCCTGGACCTGTCGTCGCATAGGCTGTCGCTTCATATCCCGCTCTGTTTAGCCGCTCTAACAAGTGTGGAAGCGTTGCTTTTAATTTGCCTTTTCCCGCCATCGGATTATAAATCAATCGTGCTTTTTTCACCGATTTTCACCCGTCTTTCCGAAATCTACTTTTTACATCATACCAAAAAAACAAACGATTATAAGTTCGCTATCATTATAGATGGACAGCACATGATCGTCAATAAGATTTAAAATCTTCAGATAAATGTTGTAATCACGACTAATGAAAGAAAGGGGTGAAATCGCTTGAAAATGATGCTGAAATTAATGAAAGGATTCACACTTGTTTTTGCATCGATCGGCTGCATAGCAGAAAAATATGATTGAATCGCCAATTGTTACACCTATAGATTATGAAGATTCTCAATCAATCGATTAATTCAAAAAGAAACGAAAATGTTGTCTCCGTTGCAAAACAACAAGAATCATTAAACTCAAACTCTACAATTAAACCATTGCGGTTTTAAAATTCAAGCGCTAAGCCTATCACTATTACACGAAAAAGGTGAAGTAAACAACTCTCTGCTATGGAATGATGAATGGAAATTATGATCATTTCATAACTCTACTTAAAAAAATCTATATAAGTCATCGTGGTGGACCTTGAGACGGATAAAAAGACAGCTCAATATGCCAGACATCTCGTCGTTGAGTTGAATGATTTGTCAATAATTAAAATAAAAATGTGCCACGATCACTTCGAGATGCGATTGTTGACACACACTTAATTTTATTCCTTCGTCATAACGGTAACATTCGACGCATTCAAAATAGTCATGACGTATGTTCCTTTTCCAAATTGTCTCGTGCCTGATTGAAAATGGTGTTCTTCATCTTCAGCTCCACCTACAATCTTCCATCCGTCGTGCTCATTCATATCATCTATGTTTTCTGCATTTAGCTTAACGTCCAAATCACTTGCAAGCTGAATATTTACTTCTGCCGCATTTTCGATCGTCCAATCGTTTTTCATTGATCTTGAATTTACATATAACGGTTGATCATTCGCCTTAATGTCAACTTTGACATGATCCGGTACGATCATCGTTGCATTCCGTTCATGATGATAGCTAAACCGATGAAGCATTTCGGGCATTTGCTTTAATGTGATAAAAAGCGTATCGCCTTTTATTTCTGTGAACAGGTAGTCTTCAACCGCTTCAATCGGTGCTTTTCCATCCACAACTTCTGTTACGTACGTTCCGAAAACTGAGATTTCACTCGATGTCCCTGTCTCAATCGTTAAAGGATTTAAGCCAGTATTTACGACAATCCGCTTAATCTTATCATCTAGCTTTGTTTCATACGTTGGTAAATCTAACGTTTTCATCTCCATAGTCACCCATTTATGAACAAGATCTAACATACCTGTCGCTTGAACGGTTACAAACCCGATGCCGACAAAACCGAGAAACCCAACAAAGAAAATGCTAAACACATCATATTTTACTGCCGGATCTTCTTGTTTTGCTAAAAATAAATAGATTAAAATCTCGATTCCTAGCACAATGAAAATAATCGGCCACCACCCTGTCATCGCATAGGCCGGCTTCCAATTAAGCAATTGTGATAAAACGAGAAAGATGCCTAGTAAAATGAGCGTCAATCCCATTGAAATCGTTCCGACTCGCCACGTTCTCATTCAGATTCCCCCTTTTTCTTGCTACCGAGCAATAATTTTATCCCGCCGCCAATTAACAACAGACAGACGATCGCGACTTGAAAATATTGATCGAACCAGTAAGCGACATCGATGTTAAAAAACTCATCGATGAAAGGTTTAAATACGGGCAAAAAGATGCTCGAAAATAAATAGTACGCTCCGAGCGCGATGAGCCCGATACCGAGCCATTTTTGATTGTTGACTAAATACGAAATAATCGGTGTATCTTCCAACGGTTCTTTCCCGATTCGTGATGCTTTTTGCAATCCGTCGAAAAAGCTATAAAACCAAATGATCGGAACGATAAATAAGAAGATTCCAAGATGCAACACGTCTAAAATGTAAATCGAGAATAAAAATGCTGCCATCAGTTGAATCCCTCTTCGCTGTAACCCGAGATATAAATGACCGGCACCCGGAAAAATCGAAAGGAACGTTGCGATCGGCTTACTTTTTTTCTCGTCTTCGCGTCGAGCTTCAAAGTCTTCTAAAATCGAGCGATCAACGAGGGGTTCGCCCTTTTGTTTTTTGTTTAATTGTTGCATGACATCAAAGAAACCGTAGACCCAAATAACTGGAAGCATCGCAAGAAAAACGAAAAATACTTCTCGACCTGAAAGGACGGTAACAAACAAGATCATCGCGCCTAAGCCGAAAAAGGATACGAGCAATGTCAAGCCGCGATTCATTAACCCGAGTTGAAAATGCCCGAGTCCAGGAACGAGCGATAACACGATCGCTAAGAAACGCTCGGATTCCAAATTGCTAGTGCCCGAAACAGTTCCACCGTTAGGACCCTCGGTTGAACCTCCTTCAGTACGAATGTGCTTCGATGCAGTGACGACTGTATCTACAAGACTAACAATGTACATAAGAAACACGCCCGCAATCCCGAGAAAAATAAAGAAATCTGTCTGATAAAAAATTTGATCGAGGATAAACGAACCGATCGGGGTTGCAAAAATAACTAGTGTATAAAACAACCCGCGAATTTTCCCTAAATAAAGCAAGCCTCCACCCGGAAAAAAACCGAGCAAAAATGCGATAATTGGATTTCTCACGCTTACTTCGCCTCCTTATTTCGTTCCATGACTTGTATGAAAGACAACGTTTTATCAAGTAATTCTTCTGTTAATGACGGATTAGGATTCTCTGCTTTTTGTTCGATGTTACTCGCCACTTGTGTCAATTGTCCAAAGATTCCCGAAGACATGAGAATAAGCGTCATCGCTGCAGCAATGACATAATGGAAGAATGATTTTTGATAAATAGGTTGAGTTTTTTGCTCGTTTTGCTTTGACTTCGTACGCTTTTTGACGTTTTCCATCACTTTGTCGGTAATATCGTCTGCGAGCTTCGGTAGCATATCGGCATTTGATTCGATCGCCTGCATATACAGGTCAAGACATTCATCACAAACACTTAAATGTTGTTCATACGCTCGGCGCATCGCTTCGTCAACATCATCCACAACATACGCAACCCATTGTTCATACTTAATATGACTCATAAAAAATCACTCTCCTTCCAACGTTTTTTCATCCATAGCCTTGCGCGGTGCAGCTTCGTTGCCACTGTTTCGCGTTTAACATTTTGTTCTTTTGCCATTTGTTCGTACGTTTTCTCCTCTATATAAAAACCATAAATGACGTCACGGTAATTTTCTGGCAGCTCATCAATTCGCTTGCGAACAATTCGTTGCATTTCTTTTTTTGCGACTTGATCTGGGACACTTTCTTCACTGCGCATGTTCGTGTCAAGTTGAAAATCTTCTGCCGCTTCCTCGCGTTGTCGGTACGCTTTTCGCCGCATATCGATCGCATGGTTAACCGCAATTCTCGTCAGCCACGTTTTGAAGCCTTGATTCTCGTATTGAGGAAGAGAGAGATAAATTTTGAGAAAGACTTCTTGCGTCGCATCTTCAGCGTCTTTCTGATTGCGAAGCACAGCGTAGACAGAATGAAATACGAAGTTGCGGTACGTTTCGACAAGAACACGAAAAGCATGCTCGTCACCAGCTTTTACTTTTTCAATTAACGCTTGCTCCAAATATCTCTCCCCTCCCCCTGACAGAGTGCGACGCACACGATGTGCTAATGTCAAAGTAGCAACAGAACGTTGCGTATTTAATTGACGACACTAATATAGACGATTGCAAACTGAAAACTTATACACTTGAATGAAAAAAGAACTGC
This sequence comes from Pueribacillus sp. YX66, assembly GCF_041725775.1. NCBI lineage: Bacteria > Bacillati > Bacillota > Bacilli > Caryophanales > Bacillaceae > Pueribacillus > Pueribacillus sp. YX66. The sequence goes on from NZ_JBEUEL010000007.1 coordinate 70,867, forward strand.
AGCGGTTCATAAGTAGCAGTTCTTATTGATACGCACTATGAAATTTCGCATGTGGACACCGCTTTTTCAACTCATTCAGAAAAGCTTGTTCATCTCGCGGTGTAATTTTTACACTTCCGAAGACGCTCGTTTTGTAAAAAATTTCAATGCTTTTCTTCGCCGATAAAATTCGGTATCCTGTTAGAATATCAGTTGACGGCGAAACTTTCGTTACGTCTTCATACCGAATTCGGCTTTTAACCGGCCCGCCTTTCACGAATAAATAGACATCACGAAATTCGTATTTTATAAAAAGCGTAACCCAAAGCAAAAATCCGACCGATAAAAACAACAATGTGAGAACGACAGCCGTCGTCGAACTGGTGAGCGTCCCCTTCGAATAATCCCGATATAAAGGGAATAAATAGACTGAACTAATGATTACGATTGCAACTGCCATAAATCCGATGAAAAAAGAATCTACTTTCGCTCGAAACGTCAATGTCAGTCCCTCTCTATCTTTCGATATTTCGTTCATTATAACATGTTGAAAAGGGAAAACGGGATGTTTGTCGAAGAAGTTAAGGAATATATATAGTGGGGTATGGATAAAAATCGTTGTCAAATAAATGTACATAGCAATTTGAAGGTGAGCCCATATCCGTAAGTATGAAATTGAAAGACAATCGTGAAGCAATCTTGAGGATTACGAAAGAACATGGAATTAAAAGTATAAAACTTATTGGTTCTATTACAAGATTAGAGGATGGAGAAGAAAGTGATATTGATCTACTCGTAAGTTTCGAAGACGATAGAAGCTTATTCGACCTCATTCGATTTATCATGGGAAAAAACGTTGATGCAGTAACAGAAAATGCAATTACCATAGCATAAGAGATGAGATTTAAAATGAGGCAAGACCATTATGAAAAATGATCGTATGTATCTTTTGCATATTTTGGAATGTATACAGAACATTAATCACTATTTACCAAATAGAAAAGACGATTACTTTAGTTCAAAAATGGTTCAAGATGCAATGATTGGAAAGATGGAAGTCATCGGTGAAGCAAAAAAAAGAATTTCAAATGAATTAAAGTTAAAACACAAAGATATACCATGCAAAGAAAGTACTCATTCATAATTATTTCGGGGTAGACTAATCAAATTGTTTGGAATGTCGTAGAAAACGAATTGCCACTGCTAAAGAAAAGTTTTAATTGGATATTAAATAGCTTATGAACTTATAGAAATCGAAAGGTAGTGTTTTTCAATGAAAACATTCATTCCGTCATTGCTGGCTTACATCATTGCCTGTGTTTTTACGATTCTTATCCCGGCTTCCGAAGGATATAATACAGTAAGCTGGAAACTGTTCGTTGGACAATTATATGCGATACCTGTTTTTATCATCGTTGCAATGCTCACAATAATTGTGAACAAAAAACGTGCTGTAAGGGGGTAATTCTTTGAAACCATTAATGAAATCTTCGAAAGACAAGTCGCTGTTTGGCGTATGCGGAGAAATCGCTGAATACTTTGGCATCTCTCCTTTTCTTATCCGACTCATCTTTATAGAAATATCCTTTTCGTCTCGAATATTGGGAATTACATATGGCCTATGATCAGAAGAAGTGCATGTTAATTCAAAGTCAAGGCTTGTTAAAAAGCGATCCCAAGTGTTCACACATCTTTTCATCACTCTCGAAACTTCAGCAATGGAATAACTGCAAACAACTAATTGATGGTGCCGAAGGATATATTCAAGTAGCTGACTTGATATAGACTTATGGGAAAAGACAGCAGAAATAAGAATATTTGAATCATTTCATTTTTTGCGCTCATTCCACATGTCCTTTCTAATCTGTTCTAGTTCTTTTTGTAAATCATCTTCTGTAATCCCTTATTTCTCAGCTTCTTGACTAATTTCTTTTTGTAATTCACGAAAAGCTAAAATACTAGCCTTCGTAATCATGAGCCTCCCATTATCCTCAATAAAAACCACACGATCTCCTTCTTCTAGTTTTAATTTTTACCTAATCATTTTCGGTGCTGTTACGTGCCCTTTAGAGCTGATTCTTGATACTTCCACAAACATTTTACTCATACCGAAAAAATATAATGGTCGTTCACAATCATTCGTTGTAAAATAATTGTATAAAGTTTAAAATGTCATACAAATCATATATATTTATGAAAACAGTTCATTATTTCTCTATCTCATCGTCTGTGCAATTGGATTACTCATCCCTGCTTCACAAGGTTATAACACAATCAGATGGAAGTTATTTGTTGCGAAAATTTAATAGGGAGGATGACACGTGAAGCTATTAACAAAATCTTCACACGATAAAGCGTTGTTCGGTGTGTGCGGAGGAATTGCGGAATATCTAGGAATTTCTCCTTTTGTTGTCCAATTCTTTTTTGTTTTTATTATCCCTGCCTCTTTCTGAGTTTATCTCTTCCTGCACCTCGTAATGAAAGAAAAGCCTTCATTGTAACTTTTCATCAAAAAGTCGGATGAGCCACTCACCGGACTTATTATTCTATGCTTTTTACTCAACGTAAAATATGATAGTGACAATAGAAAATGAAAAATTAGATGCTATGAAATGGAGGTGGATATCATCGAGATTGCATTTTGGATGATCATTTTTTTCACGGTTGTCTATGAACCGATCATCGGCTATTTTGACTATAAAAAATTTAAAGTAAATGTAAGTGAAAATAAAAATGAAAGAATGAACTACTACATCAATTCGATCATTAGTTTATGGGCGCCGACGCTTTTTATTTTGCTTATTGTATCGTTGACGGAGCTTACTTTTAAGCAAATTGGCTTTGCGATTCCAACGATTCAAACGGAACCTCTCGGACCTATTATTACATATATCGCAATCGCAATTGGACTACTTTATTTTTTAAGTATTTTATATTCGATCGTCCGTTATCATGTAAGCGATAAATTTAAAGAAAAATTTTCACAAGCGATGAAAAAAGAACAAGCCAAGAGTGAATTCTACTTGATATTACCAACAACAAAAAAAGAAGCAAAATTTTGGAATGTCGTTTCAGTAACAGCAGGAATAACAGAAGAAGTGATTTATCGAGGATTTCTCATCTTCGCCTTTTCTTACCTGTTTCCAAGTCTCTCCATTTGGATCGTTATCTTGATCGTTTCATTGCTATTTGGGCTTGCCCATACGTATCAAGGAACCCTAGGAGTCGTAAGAACAACGATTATAGGACTCTTTTTTTCAATTCTTTATCTTAGTCTCGGTTCCATTTTACCACTTATCGTCCTTCACTTCTTCATCGATTATATGGGTAAGCTAAGTGATTAAAAAACATCAGTCAGGGGACTCCCCAACAAAACCGGGATCCCCTGACTACTTACAAATCATCAAATCCGTTTAAATCACTCGTTTTCGTGTAGTTGCGTGCTTTTTGCTCGAAGAAGTCTGTCTTCGTACCGTCAAAATTGTCAACATATGCTCGAATCCAGCGCATCGGGTTATCAACGTACTCTTGGTAAATTTCGTGCAACCCGATCATCCTTAGCATTTTATTTGCACGATATTTTATATAACCTTTCATTTCATTTAAATCGATTCCTTCTACGTCAGCGAGAACATACTGTGACCATTCGCTTTCTAGCGAAACAGATTTCTCAAAATGGTCATATATCCATTGAATAAACTTCTCATTGTTATATTCTCGATATTCTGCTAACGTTGCACGAAACAGTTCAGAAATAAACCGTCCATGCTCTAGTTCATCGCGATTAATATAGCTTACCATCGTTGATGTTCCAACCATTTTGTTTTGACGGGCCAAATTGTAGAAAAATGCGAAACCAGAATAAAAAAACATACCTTCTAATAAAGCAGTATACACCATCGTTTTTAAAATATTTTCAATCGTCGGTTCTTCAACGAACGTATTGTACTGCTCAGTAATTTGCTCGTTTCTTTTTAGTAGAATTGGATCTTTTCTGCCCAATTCAAATGCTTCATTTTGTTCGTCTAATGAAACGACAGATGAAAGTACGTACGAATAGCTTTCGTTATGAACTGCTTCTTGCTGGGCAATGACAGCAAGAATGGACTGGACCGATGGATCGGTCGCGTATAAGGATAGTAGCAACGCTGTCCGTGTTTGCGGAGCATCTAGCGTCGATAACAAACCGATAATTTTTAAATAAGCGTCTCGTTCTGCTTTAGTTAATGTTGAAAATTGTTTCACATCGCTAGACATATTAATTTCATCCGCCTGCCAGTAGTTTCCGAGCAGCCGTTTGTACATTTTGTACCAATGCGGGTACGTGATATTGTTCCAATTTAATATCCCGCTCGATTGTCCACCAAATAAGCGTGTCGATTTATTCGGATTACGTGGCTCTAGCGTTTTCGCTCGTTCAAGCAAAACTTTTTGCATCATAAAGCACTCCTTCTACCCATTGTCCGACCTTTGCTTCTTGGGAGCCGCGCGGAGATTGCTCGATCTTCAAGCCAGGCCATTTGCTTTCATAAAATGTTGCGAGTTTATCAACGGCGAGACAAAACATGTCATCTCCGCCAAATTGCGTATCCCCTGTGCCAAAAACGGCAACGTTTTCAGGTTTATAGCCAATCTCATACACGAAGTCTTTCACTTCGTCTGGCGTTTGCCCCTTTGCCCAAGTAAACGTTCCAATAAAAATGTAATTGTAAACAGATAGATTGTGAGGTCGCTCGATTCCGATGTCACACCAATCTACATGAAAATCTTCTTCTAATAAACGTTTTCCGATCAATTCAGCGACTTCCTCTGTGTTTCCGCTATACGATAAATAACTGACTAATGCTCTCATTCAAAATACCTCCTTCTCCGCATATATCTCAGCTATGGCACCATTCGCATTCCTCAATATCATTCGCCGTTGAGCGAACGTAATATGTCGTTTTAAGTCGTCCTTTCCACGCTTGTAAATGCAAATCGAGTAAGACAGAAGCACGAATGTTATATGGGACATAAATGTTAAACGAGATGCTTTGATCAACATGCTTTTGCCTTGCTACATTTTGCTTTACGGACCAGCGCTGGTCAACAATGTAGGCACTACGGCGATATACGTCGTACGTCCGATGGTTTAAATCAGGAGCGGTTGTTGGTATTTTAAAGTCTTTCTTTTCTTCGTAATAAAACGGCTTGAAAACAGGATCAATGCTTGCCGTTGAACCAGCAATTAACGCAGTCGATGAATTCGGTGCTACCGCCATTAAGTAGCTGTTTCGAATGCCATGTTTCTGAACCTGATGTTTCAAATTCGTCCATTTTTCATCTGCATAACTGCGTTCGTCAAAATATTCACCGGACTCCCATTTACTTCCTTTAAACAATGGATACGAGCCTTTTTCTTTACTAAGTTCCATGCTCGCCTTTATCGTGTAAAACGCAATTTTTTCGTATAGTTCATCCGCGTACTGGACCGCTTCTTCCGTCTCCCAATGAATGCCTTCCAATGCAAGCAAATGATGCCACCCAAACGTCCCAAGTCCAATCGCACGATATTTTTGATTCGTCAGTTTCGTTTGTTGAATCGGTAACGTGTTCAAATCTATAACATTATCGAGCATACGAACTTGAATCGAAATCAGTCGTTCTAACACATGAGCAGGCACTGCTCGCCCTAAATGGATTGAACTTAAGTTACAAACGACAAAATCACCAGAGCGATATTTTTTTACAATCGTTCCATCATTTTCAACAAACTCTTCAATAAACTGTGTCGGCGATTGGTTTTGCGTAATTTCTGTACATAAGTTTGAGCAGTAAATCATCCCTTCGTGAGCATTCACATTTTGGCGGTTCACTTCATCACGGTAAAACATAAATGGTGTGCCCGATTCAAGCTGGGAACGTAATATACGTTTCATTATTTCAATGGCGGGAACTTTTTTCTTCGTAAGCTGTTCGTTTTGAATGCATTGAGCATACAATCTTCGCCACGTTCCGCTGCCTATTTTTTCGTCATATGCATCTTCGAGTGAAAACCCCATAACTTGCCGTACTTCGTGCGGATCGAATAAATACCAGTCACCGCGTTTTTCGACTTGTTCCATAAAATAATCTGGAATGCAGACACCTGTAAAAATATCGTGCGCCCGCATGCGTTCATCGCCGTTATTTAGCTTTAAATCTAAGAAATATTCAATGTCTAAATGCCACACATCGAGATAAACGGCGATTGCGCCTTTTCTCGTTCCTAGCTGATCAACGCTTACCGCTGTATTGTTGAGCTGTTTAATCCATGGCACGACACCACTCGACATCCCTTTATACTCACGAATCGAGCTTCCACGCGCCCGAATTTTTCCCATATAAACACCGATGCCGCCACCGTTTTTCGAAAGCTTTGCAATGTCGGTATTGCTGTCATAAATCGATTGCAAACTGTCGTCAACCGTATCGATAAAACAGCTCGAAAGCTGTCCATGTGTTTTTCCCGCGTTATTTAACGTCGGCGTCGCAACGGTCATATACAGCTCGCTTAGTGCCCAGTACGCTTCAAGTACGTATGTTGTGCGGTATTTTCTTTGCTCATCTTGCATGAGATGCATCGCGATGATCATCCACCGTTCCTGCGGGAGTTCATATGTTCGTTTCTCGTGGTCTGTCGCAAGATACCTCGTTGCAAGTGTATAAATCGCAGGATACGTAAATAGCTCATCACGTTCAGGCTGGATTTGCTTTTCAAAATGAGCAATTTCTTGCTCTGAATATTTTTCTAACAATGCAGGATGATAAATTCCTTTTTCAACGAGCTCGTTGATAAGCTTATAAAAGCTTCCATAGCGTGCACTTTGTTCATAACCGCGGTTTTTAGCTGCTTCGCGATATAATTTTTGAAGATAAATACGAGCTGCCATAAACGTCCATGATGTGTTCGCTTCATCGATTTGCTCTAGCGCAACCTTAAGCAGGTTCTGTTCAATTTCCACCTCGTCTGTTACATGCGCACATTGCTGCAAGACTTTTTGTTTAAAATGTTCCACATCAAGTTGAAGTTTTTCATTCAAATCATCAATAAGATTACTTATCTTTTGCTGTGAATTTAGTAAATGAGTTATCATTTTCCCTCTCCTCTTGAACGTATTTTCATGATCTAAGGGCGAAAGAAAACCATTAAAAAACCGCCCACCCGGCTGGATGAACGGTTAAAAACGATCGAAATAGACGATGCTATTCTTTCGTTTCATACTCTTCCACCCCGAAGATCTGAAACTATGAAATGCTGGCAGGTCTCCTGACTCGTGCATCTTTCTACTAAGGTCCTTCCCATGTCAACGATGGACACAGTGGATATTCCCGTTCGTCCGCACTTACAGTTGCGGGGGCAGTCTCGGACTTTCACCGAGTTCCCTTTTCAGACGTTGCTCGCTCATCATGCAAAAACGTCACCAACAGTTCAAAACTATATATAGTTGTTATATTTAATAAGAACACAATATGTTGTATGTAAAGACTAGCATAGTCAAATAGGAAAAGCAATAGAAAAAAAGAAAGTGAAAGTCTTTCACAAATCCTTAACTATGCAAATCAAGCGAGGAGAGTTTGAAATGGATAACATCACATTTATTTGCCCGATCGAATACGGAAACGCTCCGAAAAAAATTGTATTACGAGACTTAATTTTAGCCTTTGTCGAAAAGATTTAAATTATTTTTTTGAATTTACTGCTGGTCACATTCATTGGTCAATCGTTGGTGATCGCTCTTTTCAAAGAAAAAAAGCAGTTTTGTAGCAAGTGAAACAGACCGAATCTGAAAAAATTGTTGAAATTGAAATCGTAAATTTAATTACTCACGGTAAAACAACCGCTGTCAATGGGGTGTTAAAAGCAAAAGATAACACTGTTTATGCTTTTTTGTAACGTCTGTATCTTCGTAAGTGCAGGCAAAAACATAATTAAAGAAATCACATCCTATGTGATCAAAACTTAGCGAAATTGTAGCTAAAATAAAAGCACTAAAGAGAGATGAGCGAATAATTTAAAATATTCTTTATAGAATAGAGGCGGATTTTATGAGTAAACAACGAAAGGCCGTCTTATTTATTGCTTCGAGTTTAGATGGATATATTGCTCAAAGAAGGAATCTCTTGAATGGCTCTATCATGGCGAAGGTGAAGCTGATTATGTCTTTTCGGAATTTTATGACACGGTAGATGCGATTTTAATGGGTAAAAGAACATACGATTTGGTAATGAACCAACATTTAAAGGAGTTCCCATATAAAGACAAATAATGTTTTGTATTTACAAGAACTTTTACCGAACATACTAAAGACGTGACCTAACTGATTTTGTAAACAAGCTAAAAGTGAAGATGGAAAAAATATTTGGATGGTTGGAGGTGGAAAATTATGGAGTTCTTTTTTACAAGAAAAATGATGAGCTCACTATAACAGTAGCACCAACGTTACTCAGCAAAGGGATTCCGTTATTTAAAGAAGGAAATTAATAAATATGCGGTAGTTCAATCCATTTGTTGAACTACACTATGAGGTTAAAAAGTGAAGGCACACAAGAATAAAGGAAACCATAAAAATCGGGTTTCCCTTTATTCTTAGCCTAAATTTAAGAAACGACTTCCGTTCGGTTTCCCGTTACAATCTCTTGTACTTCTTCGCCTTCAAGCGTTTCTTTTTTCATTAACGCATCTACGAGATGTTGAAATTCAGTTTCATGATCACGAATGAGTTGTTCTGTTTTTTGCAGTGCTTCTTCAAACAATGCTTGCATTTTTTCGGCTTTTTTACCTTTATCAAATGTAAGACGAAAGGCGTCTTGAAGCATACCTGTGTCAACCATTTGTTCAATGATTTGTTTCGCTTGTTGAACGTCGCCACTCACGCCGATGCTATGCTCGCCAAGATACATCCGTTCAGCGACACCACCTGCGAGAATCATACTCACTTGGTCGAGTAGTTCACTCGTCGTTGAAAGATGAAGTTCTTTCGGAATCGGTGCGACGTATCCGAGGGCTTGTCCGCGTGGAATAATCGTCGCTTTTCGAATCGAGCCTGGTTTCGTTAATGCTGCAACGAGAGCGTGACCTGATTCATGGATCGCCACTCTCCGTTTCGTTTGTTTATCATTTAGCGCTCGTGAACTCGTACCGAGAATCGTACGGTCAAGGGCATAGTCGATATCACTTGCTGTGATTTCTTCGCGACCTTCGCGAACGGCGCGTCTGCTCGCTGTTTCAAATAACGTGCTAATTTCTGCTCCTGAAAAGCCTGACGTCGATTCAGCAAGTCCGTCAAGTGATGCGATGACATCTTTAGCTAATGGTTTATCTTTCGTATGAATATCGATAATCTCTTTTCTTCCTTGCGTATCTGGTAATGGAACATGGAAAGTGAAATCTATTCGACCTGGTCTTAAAAACGCGTCATCAAGCATATCTTTTCGGTTCGTTGCTGCAATAAAAAGGATCCCATCGTTATTGTTGCCCCCGTCAAGTTGGACGAGGAGCTCTGTCAACGTTTTCTCGCCTTCATCACCTCCACCGTGCGCTTTCCGTCTACCTGCAAGCGCATCGATCTCATCTATGAAAATAACAGCAGGCTTTTGCTTTCTCGCATTCTGGAAAAGCGAACGAACTCGAGCAGCTCCAACACCAACGAATAGTTCTGTGAACGCCGCACCACTTGATGAGAAAAAAGTCGCTCCAATTTCACGCGCGATCGCTTGGGCCAGCAAGGTTTTACCAGTTCCAGGCGGTCCATACAACAAAATACCTTTCGGTGCCTTTAAGCCGATTTGTTCTGACCGTTTTGGATTTTTAATAATCGACAACGTTTGTAAAATTTCTTCTTTCATTTCGTTCGGAAGACCTCCGATATCATTCAGTGTAACATTTGGAAGAGGTGCTGCTTTCGAACGGCTATTTTTCATTGACTTAACACCGACACCGCCTTTTCCTTGTAATACAAAAAGTGAAATGAGCAGCGCAATGAACACTCCACCAATCATGATACCTCCAACTGCACCGCTATTCGAGTATTTATAATTAAGGTTATAATTTTTTATCCATTCTTCAACCATTTGACTTTCAGGTCGTACATTCGTTACGTAAAGACCATGATTTGTTTTTAAAAACAACTTTCCGTCTGATCGTTCAGTCAGATCAGCTCGTTGTCCATTTAAAGCTTGAATCGTTTGCTCCATCTGAGCAAATGAAACTTCAGTTCCTTTATTTTTATCAACGATTACCCAGCTTATCGTTGCTAGTCCCGTAATTACAATTAAAGCGAGTATAGTAAGCTTCGTTGCAAATTTTGATTTAGAGTTCAAGCTTGCTCACCCCCTATTTTATGGTTAAATTTTACATTTATAGATGCCGTTTACTAGATACGCATTCATGTAATAATCGCGTGTCTGAATGACTGTTTTTTAACATTCAAATCGCTATAGTACGTAGCTACATTTACTAAACCGATACTCTATGATAATAAAAGTCTCACAATCCATTATATAAAATAATAGCAGGCTTGAACACGTTAAAAAGAGGTACCCATGACATATATTGCAAAAATTTAGCAATACGTAGCAGTCATAGCATTCTCACCGACTAAATGTCGTTCAGAATGTCACGAATAGAATGACTCCATTAATCTTCAAACGTATAACTTAAAATTTCCCCTGTATAAGCTTGCACGTAAACGACCGCTTCTCTGTCGTCGTCCAATTCGATTTCTACAGCGTACACATGTGAGCCTTCAAAGCTTTCTAAATCAACATCATCCACTTCACCTTTCACTTTTGTGAGAGCAATTTCTGCTGCTTTGCGTTCACCAATTTTTGTTTTTGGTGTTTCTCGTTGTTCAGGATGATTTGCCTTTGGAGGTGGTGTTTCATGTTTTTGGGTAAGCACGAGTGACGATACGTTCCCAGTATTTCGATCAATTTTCACTGTATACTGACCGAATTCATTTTCAATCTCTGCTTGATACTCATTGCCTTTTTGTATAAATGTTTTCACTTCACCGCCATAGAGCGACTGAATGAGTTCTCTCGCTTCTTTATCGGTAAGCGAGCCTTTATCTTCTTTTGCAATAAGTTGATTAACGCTAAATCCTAGTGCAAATATGAACACCACTCCAAGTATAATCAATAGCCATTTTTTCCACATGCACAGCCCTCCTTATGTTTCATTCACGCATGGTAGGGAAATTTTTACTTCTGTTCCTTCATTTTCTTCACTTTCAATATGAATTGAACCGTTGTGGGCATCGACAATCTTTTTCGCAATTGCAAGTCCTAATCCCGTTCCGCCTTGCTCACGAGTCCGTGCTTCATCGACACGATAAAAGCGATCAAACACGCCCTTCTGATCCTTTTTAGAAATCCCGATTCCATAATCTTTCACAATAAAATAACAACTTTCCTGTTCTCGACCAACGAGAATGTCAATTGGCTTTTGACTATATTTTAATGCGTTATCAAGCAAAATAAATAACACTTGCTTTATTTTTTGTTCATCTGCATAAACGAAAGGTACCTTGCCTTCCCTTTGCTGAACAAAAATGTCACGTTCATAAACATTTTGAAACGTCCGGCTTGCCTCTTCACAAAAAGCTTTTAAATTAAACGTCGTCATCGACATGTTCCAATCTTCTTCATTTTTAGCCAGAAGGAGCAATTGTTCAGTCATTTCTTTCATTCTTGCCGCTTCTGAATGAATGGCATCGATCGATTCGTTTAAAAGATCAGGACGTTGCATACCCCACCGTTTCAGCATGCTTGCATAGCTATCAATGATCGTTAACGGTGTTTTCAGTTCATGAGACGCATCGGAAACAAATTGTTGCTGCTTATTAAAGTTTTGTTCTAACCTTTCAATCATATGGTTAAACGTATTACCAAGTTTGTACAATTCGTCGTTCGGTCTTTGTTTCATCGAAAGCTTCTTAAAAATCCCTTTTCGTTGTATTTCTTCCATCGTATCGATCATCGAATTGATCGGCTTTAAAATAATCACACTTAGAAGTCTGCCGCTAAAAAAGGAAAGTACAAGTACGAGAAGTGTTGCAATCGTAAGCACAATTTTTAATAAGTTTAAATTTGAAAGGACCGGTTCTAAGCTTGCGATGACTTCCAATGTAACGACATCACCGTTTTCCCAAATTATCGGGTAATAAGCAACAGCAAATTCATCTTGCCGTGCAAATACTTGTGACGGATGATGTGTCACTGTCCGATTCGCTAACTCGGTGTTTTTCGCAATGGTAACGAGTGCAGTTTGATCTTCATTAACGATGCGAATCATTCCGTCTGCTGGTAAAAAAGCTCTCAGCATCGCCGAACGTTCTGCTTCCTCCATACGTGGCTGAACGTTTCTAACGATTTCTTCTGCACGCTGAGTTACTCTTTCAAGCTCACTATTAATCGTGACGTTCGCAAATAAAAAGTAAATCGCAGCATTCACAGTAAGCAAAAGGATGAGGAGCCAGACGGTTGAAAATAAGTGGATGACATTTCGAATACGCATGACCGCTCACGACCCCTTTCCTCTTTATGATTGCTCGACTTTCAACATGTAACCGACACCACGAACAGTATGAATATACTCTGTTGCAGTTACATTCTTAATTTTTTTACGAACGTATCGAATGTACACATCAACAACATTCGTATCTCCGTAATAATCATAACCCCATACGGCTGATAAAAGTTGTTCGCGATTTAGCACTTGGTTCGGATGCTTCATTAAAAATTTTAATAAATCAAATTCTCGCGGCGTCAAGTCAATAACCGTCTCCTGAACTTTCACTTCGTAGCTTTTTTCATTTAATGATAGTTCACCAATCGTAAGCACGTCCTCATTCGGTTTATCAACTTGACTAAATTGCTGACGCGTTCTTAGAAGAGCTCGAATTCTGGCAAGCAATTCCTCGATTTTAAACGGCTTCGTCATGTAGTCATTTGCCCCTTGATCAAGCCCGCTTACTTTATCAGGGATCGAATCCCGTGCCGTCAATAAGATGACTGGCGTTACGTCACCCGCACTTCGCATCCTCCGCAACACTTCGATTCCATTTAATTCTGGCAACATGATATCTAGCAAAACGAGATCCCATTCATGCTGCTCTAACAGGCGAAGTCCTTCTTTTCCCGTCCTTGCCGTCGTTGCTTCATACCCTTCATATTCAAGCTCTAACTGAATGACACGCGCAATTTTACTTTCATCTTCTACGATTAAAATCTTTTCTTTTTCCATAAGCCTCTCCTACAATTGAGCACTACTGTATCAAATAGACCGGAGGGTCACAGAATGTGAGTTCTGGACATAATGCCTTTTTTGTCGAACACCCTTACTAGCTATTGTCCTCCTATTCGAACATGTATCTACAGTTTACCACTTTCATTCTTTAATCATGAAATTCTCATCAATTTCTAATCTTATTCGACGCGATTTCTCAGATTCAAAGGTTATAGTGAAAATAACAAAATGAGGAGGGAAAAATGATGAAAAAGAAAGCCATCATTATTGCATCAATTTTAGCAGTTGGGGCGATCGGAACGGCAGGTTATTCCGCTTCAGCCACGTATGGGGAAAGTAAAGCAAATGTTGAACAGGAAGACGTCATTCGCATCATCGAAGACAAATACGACGGGCATGTGAAAGAAATTGAGTTTGAAAAAGATAACGGTAAAGGGAAATATGAAGTCGAGTACACGAAAGGAAACAAAAAATACGAAGTCGAAATTGACGCCAAGGATGGAAAAGTGATAAAAGAAGAAGTGGAAGTTGCAAACCAACACGATGCCAATCACAAAGATGACAATTACGACGATCGCGATGTGACTAAACCGAACGAGAACGAAAAGAAAAACGCAAACATTATCACAGTACAACAAGCGATTGACATTGCACTTAAAGATCAGGCTGGTCATGTCACCGAAGTAGAACTCGATGAAGAGGACGGAAAGGTTCGTTATGAAATCGAAATCGAGACGAAACGCGGCGAAGTTGAAATCAAAATTGACGCAAAAACAGGCAAAATTTTAGACGTTGAATATGATGATTAGGAAAAAAGCTTGCATCCGTCCATCGATGCAAGCTTTTTCCTATTTCAGCTTTTCCATAATGCTATTGTAAATGTTAGTCCACAGTTGTTCGTCTGTCGTAAACCTACGATTAAATGCAGCGTATAATTCCTTTTGCTTATCTGCATAATTCGAAGCATCCTTCGGCGGAAGCTTAGATCTACCTTCATCAACTAGCAGTTGCACTTCAGGTGCCCGGGGACCCCATACAGCTTGTTCATTTCCTGCTTCGTCAATAAAAATAAAAATCGGGATCGCTCGTGCTGTGCCGTTCGTTAAATATTGATCCATCAATTCTAAGTTTTGATCACGTAGCAACATGCGTACGTCAATGTCTGCTTTTTCAGCAATTTTTAATAAAATCGGAACGTTAACCATTGCATCACCACACCAATCTTCGGTAAGCACGATCGCGCGAAGTTTCTTTGACTTCAGCTGTTTAAATTGCGCTTCTTCTTCATCATTCACTTGAAAACGTTCATAGATGGATTGCAATTGTTCTTTATTCACGCTCATCGCATCGATATACGCTTGTGGCGTCATCCCTTTTTCAAACCAGTCCGCTAATGTCATAATATATTCTCCTTTCTAAAAAAGGCAGACTCTACATTGAGAATCTGCCTGTTGTACTGCTAGTTACGCTATTACCGAATGTTTAACGATTTGCAATTTCTTCTCGTAATAGTTTATTAATCATTTGCGGATTTGCTTTCCCTTTTGTCGCTTTCATCGCTTGTCCGACTAAAAAGCCGAGAGCCCGATCTTTTCCGTTCTTAAAGTCTTCCACAGATTGCTCGTTATTGTCAAGAATTTCGTTTACGAGTGTACGTAGTTCACCTTCGTCAGAAATTTGCATTAAACCTTTTTCTTTTACAATCGCTTCTGGGTCGCCACCTTTTTCAATCAATTCTCCGAAAATTTTCTTTGCGATTTTTGAAGAAATTGTTCCGTTTTCGATGAGCTTAATCATTTTAGCGAGTGATTCGGGTTGCATTGCTATATCTGTTATTTCTTTCTGTTCTGCGTTTAAGTATGCAGACACATCGCCCATCATCCAGTTTGAAGCAAGCTTCGCGTCAGCGCCATGTGCGATCACGTCTTCGAAGTAATCGGATAAGTCTTTTGATTGTGTAAGGACCATCGCATCGTATTCAGGTAGACCAATTTCGTTTATGTAACGATTGCGGCGAGCGTCTGGAAGTTCAGGGATTTCTTCACGAATCCGATTTTTCCAGTCTTCATCAATTTCGATCTTAACGAGGTCTGATTCAGGGAAATAACGATAATCGTCTGCTGCTTCTTTCACACGCATTAAGATCGTTCGTTTCGCTGATTCATCCCAACGACGTGTTTCTTGCTCGATTTTTCCCCCTTCACGAAGAATGTCTGCTTGGCGAACTTCTTCATATGCAATTCCGCTTCTTACGTGTGCGAATGAATTTAAATTTTTCAATTCTGTTTTCGTACCAAATTCTTTTTGTCCAACGGGGCGAAGGGATACGTTCGCATCACAGCGAAGTGAACCTTCTTCCATTTTCACATCAGATACACCTGTATATTGTATAATCGCCTTTAATTTCTCGAGATATGCATAAGCTTCATCAGGTGTACGAATATCAGGCTCAGACACAATCTCAATGAGTGGTGTTCCAGCGCGGTTTAAGTCGACGAGGGAATGATCGGCACCGTCGACGTGCGTTAGCTTTCCAGCATCTTCTTCCATGTGAATGCGTGTAATTCCAATTTTTTTCTTTTCACCATTCACTTCAATTTCAATCCACCCATGTTCACCAATTGGATTTTCGTCTTGTGTTATTTGATATGCTTTTGGGTTATCAGGATAAAAGTAGTTTTTCCTATCAAATGTCATCGTATCAGCAATCTGACAATTTAGCGCTAATGCTGCCTTCATTGCAAAATCAACAGCCGAACGGTTTAATGTCGGCAATGTTCCCGGATGACCGAGGCAAATCGGGCAAACATTCGTATTTGGCGGTGCCCCAAACTCCGTTGAGCATCCGCAAAAGATTTTTGAATTCGTCTTTAATTCAACGTGTACTTCAAGTCCTATGATCGTTTCAAACTCCATCGTCTCCGCCCTCCTCACAGCTCCGGTTTTGCTTTATGGAAGTCTGTCGCTTGTTCAAATGCATGTGCTACACGGTAAACTGTATGTTCATCAAAATGTTTTCCAATAATTTGCAGTCCAATTGGCAGTCCTTCGGAAAATCCGCATGGGATTGAAATGGCTGGGTTTCCTGACAAGTTAATCGGAATTGTTAAAATATCTCCTGTGTACATTTTGATCGGATCGTCGATCACTTCTCCAAACTTATATGCTGTTGAAGGTGCCGTAGGTCCGATAATGACATCATACTTTTCAAACACTGATTCAAAATCTTGTTTAATTAACGTGCGCGCTCGTTGGGCTTTTTTGTAATACGCATCGTAGTAGCCTGAACTTAACGCATACGTTCCAAGAATAATCCGACGTTTCACTTCATTGCCAAATGCTTCGCTTCGCGAGTTGACATACACGTCTTGTAAATCATTCGCATTTTCTGTGCGATAGCCGTAACGAATTCCGTCAAAACGCGCAAGGCTTGCCGACGCTTCTGAAGATGAAAGCAAGTAGTAGCTTGCAACTGCGTATTTCGAGTGTGGAAGTGAAACTTCTTCCCAAACGGCACCCATTTTTTCTAACGTTGCGAGTGCTTCTTTAACGCTCACTTTCACGTTTTCATCGACGCCTTCTGATAAATATTCTTTCGGAACACCAATCTTTAATCCTTTCACATCACCCGTTAAGCTGTCGATATAGTTCGGAACATCAATATTCACCGATGTCGCATCGAGCTTATCTTGTCCGACGATCGATTGAAGCAAATATGCGTTGTCTTCAACAGACTTCGTCATCGTTCCGATTTGATCGAGTGATGATGCGAAAGCGACAAGACCGAACCGTGATACGAGCCCATATGTCGGTTTTAATCCGACAACACCACAAAAAGACGCAGGCTGGCGAATCGATCCACCTGTATCCGATCCTAATGCAAAATACGTTTGTCCAGCTGAGACAGCAGCTGCTGCTCCTCCGCTCGAACCACCCGGTACGTAGTCTAAGTTCCACGGATTTTTCGTTTGCTTAAATGCAGAGTTTTCCGTCGTAGAACCCATCGCAAACTCATCCATGTTTAGTTTTCCAACGACGACAGCATCAGCTTCATTCAGTTTTTCAACAACAGTTGCATCGTACAGTGGCTCGAAGTTTTCTAGCATTTTACTAGAGCATGTCGTTCGAACATCTTTCGTAATAATATTATCTTTTAAACCGACGGGCAATCCATAAAGCTGACCTTTTTCCGAATTGGATTTTTCATCAAGTTGTTTTGCTTTTTCAAGTGCTTTTTCTTCATTAAGCGTAACAAATGCTTCAAGCTTATCATCTGTTTCTTTTATTCGTTTGAACGACTGTTCCACAACTTCTTGAACACTCAATTCTTTTTTATGTAACATCTCTTGTATCTCTTGTAAACGATGATGAAATAATGTCATTCTATTCCCTCCTTACTCTAAAATCGCTGGCACTTTAATGAGACCATCCTTCTGTTCAGGTACGTTTTTTAGCGCTTCTTCACGACTGATCATCGTTCTCGCATGATCTTCACGCATGACGTTTTTCAATTCTAAAACGTGTGAAGTTGGTTCCACGTTTTCTGTCGGTAACTCATTTAATTGCTCGGCATATTCAATCAGTTTATCTAACTGTTGTGTAAATCGTTTCACTTCTTCATCCGTTAATTTGAGACGCGCCATTTCTGCAACTTTGCGAGTTTGCTCCTCTGTAATTCCTGACATCTCCCATTCACCTCCAACGATTTGCAATACAATGATAATACCAAAAAAAACCGGGAATAAGCAACAAGACCGATATGTTAACCTCCTCATCTTACACAGCTTACATCGATTTAGTTAGAGAAAGCTTTGAACTACGAAAAACGACTAGCTTGTGAACATCCATAAGGACGTGACTTCGCTTCTCGTTCAAAATGTACAGAATTATTTCTAACATTAACGATAAATGTGAACGAAAGGCTCTTTACGATCAGGAGATTTAACGATGACTGCTTCCTGTTTGTCCATCGATGTAATATTCACTTCAAGTGGAATATCATCCGCTAAAAATTGTGAAGCGACGATGTCTGTGACATGTTGGGCAAAGGCTATTAATTCGGACTTCCCGTGAAATTGCATCGGAATTTCAACCGTCATTTTTCGAAGTTCACCATTCTTATAAAAACCTTTTCCGATGACCCCTGTAAAATTAGGGAAAAAGCTCTCGACCTGCGTTTTAAAGTTATTAAACTTTTCCGCATCGCTTCGGTGGTCTTTTGTCACTTCATCTGAAGGGAATAAGTAATGACGTTCATCCAAATTTTCCCAAGAACCGATGTTACTTTTACCTTTACCGACTGAAGCTACTGAAATAAAACGACCAGGAATGAGAGACTCACGCGTTTCTTCTAAGTAAAGGGCAACAATAATCGGAACGTCTTGAGCCTCTTTTTTTTCCCGCAAATCTGTTACGATTTGTTGTGCAATTTTTTTCCCTTCCTCTAAAATTTTGCCCTCATTTGAGCGCAAATCGACTTCACCCGAATGAATTTTCCCTTCATCATCTTTCACAGAATAATAGTAGATTGAGTTTAAGGAAACACCGATCGTTATTCCACCAAGCTCGATGCTATCCCCTTTTTCAACCATATAATTTTGTTCCAATACGAACGATAAATAGCGTGGATTTTTTTTGTTAGCTTCCAAC
This sequence comes from Pueribacillus sp. YX66, assembly GCF_041725775.1. Classification (NCBI taxonomy): domain Bacteria; kingdom Bacillati; phylum Bacillota; class Bacilli; order Caryophanales; family Bacillaceae; genus Pueribacillus; species Pueribacillus sp. YX66. The sequence goes on from NZ_JBEUEL010000007.1 coordinate 89,765, forward strand.
TTTTCTTTAACACTCGCTGACTCACTAACACCCAGTTCAGGATTTAACCCTTTTTTATTATCTTTCGAACGTCGATCAATCCAACTTTGTACCTCTTTTTTTTGTAAAATTTGTCCATCGCGAATAAAGTAATCATCAGGATCAAATTCACTTTGTGAAAGCCGAATAAGTCCCGTTTCGAATTCATCAATATCTAAACGATTGTCAACTCCATCTAAAATAAACCCACGTGAATCGCTTGCATAAAATGGCAATACACTTCGATAATAGCGATCCGTTGTATCAATATCTCGACTAATAATCACTTTTTCATCTTGACTTCCTTCTTCAACAACTTGCGGTTCAGTTTCAGGTGCACCCGGCAAACAACCTGAAAGCAGGAGCAGGAATATACTACACGCAATTATAATTCGCTTCATCGTTTTCCCCCCTTATTGGCACGTATTATCAAAAGTTTTTTTATGAAAAACTGTATTACCCTTTGTATTTAATGAACTTACGAGCAAAAAGTATTCTCCATCCCTTTATAAGAGGAGATTAACAGTCTTTTCCTGCTTAAGCTTTACATTAAGTAGCGAGCATGATATAAAACCTTATGCAACAAGGATTGCTGCGTCTTTCCTAAATCACTCATGCTCGTGAATGTTCAATGTCAAGCCTTCTAAATTCGAAAACTTATTACACTACCCGTTAGCATCAGCCTTGTTCATCTAAACTCGCTTGAAATTCATCCTCATTCATAATGTGAATATCGAGTTCCATTGCTCTTGTTAGCTTTGAACCTGCGTCTTCACCCGCAATGACGAGATCGGTTTTTTTGCTGACGGAACTTGTAACATTGCCGCCTCTCGCTTCGACCGCTGCCTTCGCTTCACTACGGGTAAACTTTGACAATTTCCCTGTTAAAACGACTTTTTTACCTGCAAAAATCGAATCGCTTTGTTCTGCTTCCGTTCGAACAGCACCTTTATACATCATATTAACCCCGAGTGAGCGTAACTCTTCAATAAGTGCGACAACTTCAGGTTTTTCAAAGTAACGAACGATCGAGTCCGCCATTTTTTCTCCGATTTCATCAATTTGTTGAAGCTCTGCACGCGTCTTCGAAATAAGTGCATCTATTGTCAAACAAGACTCCGCTAACGTTCGTGCTGCTTTTGCCCCAACGAAACGAATGCCTAGCCCAAACAAAAGTCGTTCAAGTGAGTTTTCTTTCGAACGTTCTATCGCCTCAAGTAAATTATTCGATGACTTATCACCCATGCGCTCGAGCTTCATTAATTTTTCTTTTTCAAGCTTATATAAATCGGCAATATCATGAATAAGCCTTTCGTTAAATAATTGTTCAACGACTTTTTCGCCTAATCCTTCAATGTTCATCGCATCACGAGAAGCAAAATGGATTAGACCTTCTGTAATTTGGGCAGGGCATTTTGGGTTTAGACAACGTAGTGCGACTTCACCGTCCAGCCGTTCAAGGACACTCCCACATGTTGGACAGTTGTCAGGCATTGAGTATGGCTGTTCAATCCCCGTTCTGCGATCGAAGATCACTTGTGTCACTTCCGGAATGATGTCACCTGCTTTACGAATAATGACCGTATCTCCGATACGAATATCTTTTTCCTTAATCAAATCTTCATTGTGCAAAGAAGCGCGTCGGACAGTCGTTCCTGCAACCGTTACAGGCTCTAAGATCGCTGTTGGTGTGACAACTCCTGTACGTCCGACACTAAGATCGATATCGATAAGCTTCGTTGCCACTTCTTCAGCAGGAAATTTGTATGCTGTTGCCCAACGCGGACTTCTCGCTGTCGTGCTTAACTCTAATTGTTGCGCTAATGAGTCGACTTTAATAACGATGCCATCAATTTCATAGTCTAAATTTGATCGTTTTTCAAACCAACCATCAATAAACGTCATGACCTCGTCGATCGTTTCGCATCGTTTCCATTCAGGATTCACTTTGAATCCGACCGATTGAAGAAATTCGAGTCCTTCGCTATGCGAATGGATCTCTTCATCTTCAATCAACCCAATCCCATATAAAAAGATATCAAGATTACGACTAGCAGCTATTTTCGGGTCTAACTGTCTCAATGATCCCGCTGCCGCATTCCTCGGGTTCGCAAATAACATTTCACCTTGTTTCTCACGAATTTCATTGAGTTGTAAAAATGATTGTTTTGGCATAAATACTTCGCCTCGAACATCAAGGTTGACCCGCTTTTTTAATGTCAACGGAATTGAGCGGATTGTTTTCAGATTGCTCGTAATGTCCTCTCCGATCATCCCGTCTCCACGTGTTGATCCTTGAATGAATTCCCCATCTTCATAGCTTAATGAAACAGCAAGTCCATCAATTTTCAATTCACAAACGTAAGAAAAATCATCACCGATCCGATCGCGAACTCTTCGATCGAAATCTCGCAATTCTTGCTCATTAAATGCATTGGAAAGACTAAGCATCGGAACGGTATGCTCGACTTTCTGAAACGCATCGAGCGGTTCGCCTCCTACACGTTGTGAAGGCGAGTTCGGTGTCACTAACATAGGAAATTGTTCTTCAAGTTTAATCAGTTTCTGCATTAACCGATCGTATTCCGCATCAGGGACTGATGGTTGATCGAGTACATAATACTCATAATTATATTGATTTAATTGATCACGTAGTTGATTTATCTGTTTTTCTGCTTCTTGTATGTTCATTCTGCCACCACCATCCTTATAATTTAGGAAAACAAAATGAAATGGTCTATATTCAGCCTGATTTGAAAACGCTCATGAGACACCGTCATTTATTCATTGTTGGATCGTTCTAAGTTTACTCTCAGCACAGCTTAGCTTACTCACTAACTTTTGCGAAACGGAAGATGTGTAAGTGCCGCTGTTCTCAAGGACGTGAAGCTTTTAGGTGACGTACTATAATGTTGGCTTTCGTTAAGTTTTACATTTGTACATGAAGATGGCGAGTAAGGCGAGTAAGACGAGCAACAATGCATGCAAACATTTATCGACAGACTAATTATGCTTTTTCAATCGGTGCAAACTTAGCTAACAACCGTTTTATGCCGGTCGGGCTCGGAAAGGCAATATCAAGTTCAAGAGAATCTCCTTCGCCACGTACACTAACGACTGTGCCGACACCCCACTTCTTATGAGCCGCTTTATCACCAACGTTCCAATCAAGTTGTTCTCCTCCAGACTGATGGAACCTTTTCACCGCTTTTCGGACTGGCTTTTGCTTTGTCATAGATTCTTCTTCTCCAAAGGAATACAGCAATTCGGCAGGTATCTCTTGAATAAATCGTGACACTTGATTCATATTCATTCGTCCATACAATGTTCGCATGCGGCAGTTTGTAATAAACAATTCTTCTTCCGCTCGCGTCATGCCTACGTAAGCTAGGCGACGCTCCTCTTCCATTTCTTCTTCTTCAAATAGTGAGCGCGAATGTGGGAAAATGCCTTCCTCCATTCCGACTAAAAAAACGACTGGAAACTCAAGCCCTTTTGCCGAATGAAGGGTCATTAATGTAATCGCTTCGGAGTTTTCTTCTTCATCCAATTGGTCAATATCCGCAATCAACGCTAAATCGGTGAGAAAAGCGATTAAACTTTTATCTTCACTTGCTTTTTCAAACTCAAGGGCAACAGATAGAAATTCGTTTAAGTTTTCGAGCCGGCTTTCCGATTCGAGCGTCCGTTCATTTTGAAGCATCTCACGATATCCAGTTTTCTCAAGCACTTCTTCAATCAGTTCACTCACTGACAAATAGTCTTGCATTTTTTCAAAGTTTTCAATGAGATTGTAAAACTCTACCAAAGCGTTTTGAGCGCGTTTTGAAAGACCGATATGTTCGACTTCTTCCAACGCGGTAAGCATTGTTACATCATGCATCGTTGCATAGTTCATCACTTTTTCAATCGAAGCAACACCGATTCCACGCTTCGGTACATTGACGACCCGTTCAAGACTAATATCGTCATCACGGTTCGCTATTAACCGTAAATATGCGAGTAAGTCTTTAATTTCTTTCCGGTCATAGAACTTCGTCCCGCCGACGATCGTATACGGGATATTCGCTTTCACTAAAACGTCTTCAATGACACGTGATTGTGCATTCGTACGATAAAGGACGGATATATCACTATAGCTTCTACCTTTTTCTTTCATTTGGCTAGCTTGTTCAACGATAAAATATGCTTCATCCCGTTCCGTTTCACCGCGATAATACGTAATCTTATTTCCTTCATCATTATCTGTCCACAATTTCTTCTCTTTTCGGTTTCGATTGTTCGCAATCACTTCATTTGCTGCATTTAAAATCGTTTTCGTTGAACGGTAGTTTTGTTCGAGTAAAATAACGTTCGCATTTGGATAATCATGTTCAAACGATAAAATATTCCCGATATCTGCGCCACGCCATTTATAAATCGATTGATCGGAGTCTCCAACGACACAAAGGTTTTGATGGCGTTCGCTTAGCATTTGAATGAGGACATACTGCGCCCTGTTCGTATCTTGATATTCGTCGACATGAATGTATTGAAACTTTCGTTGATAAAAGTCAAGCACGTTAGGTACACGTTTGAAAAGTTCGATTGTCGTCATTATCAAATCGTCAAAATCGAGCGCGTTGTTTTTACGTAGCTTTTTTTCATATTCTTTATATACGTCACTGACGACCGATTGAAAAGGATTAAAGCTATGATCTAGCAATTTTTCAACGTCTGTAGCTGTTTTCAACTCGTTTTTCGCACTGCTAATTGATGCAAGCACACTTCTTGGGTCAAATTTTTTCGTGTCGATATTTTGTTCTTTCATCACTTGCTTTACGACTGTCAATTGGTCGGTAGCATCTAATATAGTAAAGCTTGTACTCATACCAATTTGGTCAATATTTCTCCGTAAAATTCGTACGCAAAGGGAGTGAAATGTTGAGATCCAAATTTCTTCTGCCTCGGGCCCAGTCAAGTGTGCAACCCGTTCTTTCATTTCCCGTGCCGCTTTATTCGTAAAAGTGATGGCAAGAATGTTCCACGGTGTGATATTTTTCTCAAAAAGCAAATAAGCAATCCGGTGCGTCAGGACACGTGTCTTTCCACTACCCGCACCAGCCATAATTAAGAGCGGTCCGTCCACTGTTTTTACCGCTTTTAATTGTTGTGGATTTAGGCCACTAAGTAAATGATCGATTCCTTGTTGCATCATTTCCACCTCTTTATTTCACTGCTTCCACTGTCTTTAATGCTTCTTTCAAGTTTTCATATATGACATTTCCTACAATAATTGTATCCGCATAGTTAGCCATTTCGAGCGCTTTGTGGCGACTATCAATCCCGCCACCATAAAATAATCTCGTTTCACGAAGCTCACTTTTCAGTGAAGCGACAAGTGTGGGATCCCCGTATGTCCCGCTATACTCAATGTAAAATATTGGCAAGCGAAACATTTTTTCAGCCATTTTTGCATAGGCAATAACATCTTCTTCCGTTAAGTCTGTCTCCGCATTCGTCAATTTCGCTACTTTCGAATTTTCATTTAAAACACAATACCCTTCAACGACCAATTCGTTCCAGTTTAGCAATGGACCAAATTCTTTAATCGCTTTATGATGAAGTCCTTTAAACCAAAGAGCATCGTTGCTGTTAAGCACAGTCGGAATAAAATAATAATCAAATCCTGGTGAAATGGAAGCAATCGTTGATACTTCAAGTACGCACGGCACGGTGTATCGACGAACTCTACCTAATAGTTCAATCGTATTATCAAATGTCACTCCATCCGTTCCGCCGATGATTACAGCATCTGTTCCTGACATACAGATCACTTCAAGACTCATGTCGTCGAGCGATTTGTTCGGATCAAGTTTAAAAATATGCCGCCAATTTTTGTAATCTTCCATGTCCCATTTCCCCCTCGTACAAGTTCCTTTTCGAATTATATCATAATACTATATAAGCCCCCACCTGATTTTCTATACGGTGGAGGCTTATGTGACTCGTTTTTATTTCCTTTTTGGGATTCGCTCGAGCACCATTTCATACGCATCATTTCCATAATTTAAACATCGTTTCACACGGGAGATAGTCGCAGTGCTTGCACCTGTTTCAGTTTCAATTTTTTGATACGTGTTGCCTTCGCGGAGCATACGAGCGACTTCTAGACGCTGGGCTAACGATTGAATTTCGTTTACAGTCGCTAAATCATCGAAGAAACTGTAACATTCTTCAATCGTCTCAAGCGACAAGATCGCTTCAAACAATTGATCTAATGCTGGTCCACGTAGTTTATCGATTTGCACTCTATTTCCTCCTCTAACAACTATTCCGTTTCAGATAGTTTAACAGTTTGTTGAAGACCTGGACTTGTTGGAACGATATGCACCCACGTTCGTCCTGGAATAAAACCAACTTCGCCTTCGATCGTTTTTGGAACAATTCTACCATTTTCGTTCGCCCATTGAATATGACGTGCGATCCCATTTTGAAGAAGAATCGCGTCACCTCCAGAGCTTATATCGACTGACCTACGTCCAACATCATCAAGAACTTGATGATTCATTTCGATTATTAAAATGTTGGCAACGCTTAGCGGTTCGTTCGTATCGTAATCAACCGTCTGCTCTTGACCGATAAAGCGAGTGTATTCGTTAGCTGATAAGTCATAGTTATATGTGACAGAATAACGATTGCTATATTGCACGGTAACATTCGCTGCTTCATCACCTTGTATATCGTTCACATCATCTTCTTCTAAAAACGTAAGCGGTTCTACGGCTTTATCAAGCGTATAGTTATTTTGCTCAGCACCTTTTGCGATGTTTTCATACGTAATGTACGAATTATGTGGTGCTTTTCGGAATGACACTCGTTGAAATAATGAACCATCATAGGAAATGCCGTTAATGTGATCAATTGTACCTGATTCGAGCATTGCTTTCGCTTCCGGACTATACCCATGCGCTACAAAAAACGCATCGTAACCTTTAGCTAAGTTGATAAAATATGGACGTGCACTACGAACGGGTCCGATATTTTCTGGTTTCTCACTTTGAAAAATGGCCAAAAAGCGAGTAATATTACCTTCAGTTAAAACCTCATAAACGATGTCAGCTTCGTTTAAACCCGTTTGCGGACGCGCTTTCGGATCGTTATTAATGACGACAGCGACTGGACGTGACTCGACCGCCGCTTCATCACTCGTCTTCATACCCGTAAGCGGAAACGTAAACTCAGCTTTCGATTCTGGATCGACAACTTTATTCGGTTCATTTTTTTTACATCCTGCGAATAAAAGTGCGCACGTTAGCACTGTAAAAAATGCGATGCTCGTTGATCGTTTCATCATTTTAACCGCCTTTTAAAATATTGAAATTTTCTTCAGTTCAAAAAGTAAAACAACGAGGGTTCGATAACTAAAGATGTTCGACTAAAAGCATCACATTTGAGACATCCAAATCCGAAGAAGTATTGTTTTTGTTTACTTTCTCGATGGATCATTCCCATGGAAAAGCGAGACTTATCAAGTTTCTAGCACAACGGATGCTTGACACGTAATAACGTCGAACTTGTAGACATCCGGTCTTTTTGATTACTTTAGTAGTTTAACGCATAATCGAAGGAAAGAGTACTGTTCTATTTTTAATTTCAAATAATCCTTTCGGTGTAACGCGAATGTACGGTAAATGTGTTGATGAGAAGAAAAGCAAACTGTAAATCGGGTCATCATGCTTATAGCCGCGTTCCTTTAACTTTTCCTCTAAGTCTTTTTGAATTTCGATTAACTTTTCCATCGGTTCAATTGACATCGTTCCTCTAATTTGCAACGGAATGTTACAAAGCACTTGCCCATCTTCAACGAGTGAAATCCCTCCACCCATTTCTTTCACTTGACGAAATGCTTCAAACATATCTTTGCGGTTTTTTCCGATTAAAATGAGGTCACCAGAGTTTGTAAATGTACTTGCGAAACCTTGTACTCGATTCGCAAACCCTTTCAATAATGTCGTCACACGCCATTCACCATTCCGAGCGATCATCGTTAAAAACGATTCATCATGATCAACGGATAGCTCTTTCACACCAACATCAATATTAATATTATAAGGCTTCGTAACAACAGAGTTAATCAATTCAATCCCAACAGGCAATGAGAACATTATGTCATCATTGGTTACGTCAAAATCAAAACGAAGTGGTTTAATCCCGTACGTTTCCCATGGTGCATGAATTTCCGGATACGTATCCTCTCCGTTTACAAGAACCCACTGCCCTTTCGCCATCACCGACACTGGACGTGGATTGTCTATGCTTTCAAGTACATTAATATGTGCGATACGTCCTGGTGCAATCATGCCCAATAAATCATCCATATCATAATGTCTAGCAATGTTATAACTTACCATCGCGTACGCATCTTCGGGTGGTACCCCTTCTTCAAGCGCAATTTCTACCATGCGATCCTGCATTCCTTGCTCATAAAAAGCAGGTGTCGAACCGTCTGTATTGAAAATAACTCGATCGTAATTTTCTACACCCAGCTCACGCATTTCGCGTAGAAGCTTAGCTAAGTCAGGACGAATAGACGAATAACGAAGTGATGCAGTCATTCCAGCTGATAAGCGATTGACAACTTCCTCACCTGTCATCGCTTCGTGATCCGCATCGACACCGAGCAACGCCATTTTCGTTAACGTTTTATAAGATGCTCCTGGAAAGTGACCTTCAATTTTCTTTCCAAGCTTTGTCGTTTCTTGCATCCAATGTAAAATTTCATCGTTGCCAGCGAGCACTTTAGGCCAGCCTGTCAGCTCTCCTCCTTGTAGAACAGACGGATGAGATAACCACTGTTTCACCTTTCCGTTCGTAAAAATTAAATCTTCGTTTTCCATTTCAGACTGTGAATCATAACGAGCCCACCAGTAAATCGATGATGGCAGATTATTAAATTCATCAACAATTGAAAGCGCTTTCTCGAACGACAACTGCAAAAACATTAGTAAGTTATCATTTACAACTGTTGTTGTGCCATGTTTTGCGGCAAATTGTGCAAGTGTTAACGGATTATATATGAAAAAGGGGTGTGCGTGCGGTTCAATATAGCCTGGAACTAAAAATTGATTAGAGCAATCGATCGTTTCATTAGCAGATTTCGCAGGCATTTCTGGACCGACGTAAACGATCCGATCGTTTTCGATCCATATGTTCGCTTTAACCCATTTTTTTAACGCTGTATTTAAATAAGTGGCATCTTTTAATACGAACGAAGGTGCTTTTCTACCATCGATAATTGCAAGATGCGACCTCATATCTTTTTTATTCCAATGTAATGTACGATTAGCCAATTGGCTTCCTCCTAAACTAAAATTAAGCTTAGCTAGTATTATATTAACACATTTTAACGTGCTAAAGAAGGAAAGAATGTTACTATTTTTTGTCGTTAGGCTTACTTCGATTTCGAGTAAACTAAGTTTTCGTATACTAGTTGCTTTATTCGTTTTCAAATGCTTCTATTCGAGCGTTTTCAATTTTATGTTTAAAGGTAAAAATTTATGCAAAACCTACGTTAAAAAAACGAATATTTGTTGGGCTAGTTGCAGACGTTAATGGTGATATGAAAGGAGGGTTCCTCGATGGATAGACAGCGTGCTAAAGAAATTGCTTCCTCACCAACGATGGCACACGTTACATTTAACGGCGTCCCCATATATATTCAAAACGTACATGAACAACAAGACGTTGCGAGAATTTATCCTCTAGATGATCCAGAAAATGAACAAGATGTTCCACTTGCTCAACTAGAGGAACATTAAAAAGAGGAGGGTGTTCGATGGATCGACAACAAGCATTGAAAAAAGAATGGAGCCTAGCATCGTTAAACGATAAACAGAAAGAAGAATTAAAACAATTAGAAAATGACTTAGGTGTCGTGCTGATCGCGTATGAGCATGGAGAAAATAAACATTAAATAAAAAAGGCTTACTTTTCACATAGAAAAGGAGCCTTCATTCTTTTTCGGTGCTCTCGACTCTTTCATCCTCCCGTGAATACCGCGGTTTTATGATTCGCAACCGTTGAGATGATGCTTTTTATCCATCCTCCACCAATTAGTAAACTTGGCAGAGCATTGTTTAATAAAATTACCTGCTTTCCAAAGTAAATAATCCTACAATTTAGTCAATAAATGATGCTAGTATAGTTTCATGGACACATCTTAGTTAAGCCAATACAATCAATTTAAGGGAGATGTGTCCGAGGAGTTAAAAAGATAATGGTAATCGATTCAATGATGATTTTCGTAAAATGATTGTCGAATTGTATCATTCTGGTCAATCCGTTAGAGACTAAAAAGTCATTATGCTTCCATTTTACTAAGTGTTAGCTTAAAAAGGACAATAGGAGCTTGTTAATTCAAGCTCCTACTTTTGTGACTCCCATATGATTTAACTGTGTTTTCCTATTGTTTTGCTTTTGAAATCGCACGATGGGCAATATCTTTCCGATAAAAACAGCCATTACAATTCAAACGGGATAAGTTGTCATACACATGATCTACACTTTGCTGTAACGTATCACCTATGCCGACGACGAGAAGAACACGTCCTCCGTTCGTAACGAACGTTTCATTTTCCTTTTTCGTTCCTGCGTGAAAGACAAGCACACTCGGATCGAGTTTCTCAAATCCTGTTATCGGACTGCCTTTCTCATAATTTCCCGGGTACCCTTTTGACGCCAAAACGACACCTGTCAGATTATCGTCAGACCAGCTTAGTTCAACAGGTTTTTCGTTTAAAATGTTAGTGATTACATCGACGAGATCATTTTCAAGTCTTGGCAAAACGACTTGGGTTTCCGGGTCACCAAAACGTGCATTAAATTCGATCACTTTTGCACCATCTTCCGTTAAAATGAGACCCGCGTATAAAATTCCCGTAAACGCACGATCTTCTTTCATCATTGCTCTTGCTGTCGGTTTTAAAATCGTTTCAATGGCACCTTCAACAATGGAGCCATCAATTTGCGGTACCGGAGAATAGGCACCCATTCCTCCTGTGTTGGGGCCTTGATCACCGTCATATGCACGTTTATGGTCTTGAGAAATGACCATCGGATAAACCGTCTCACCATTTACAAAAGCCATAAGCGAAAATTCTTCTCCATCGAGAAATTCCTCAATGACAACTTGGGCACCCGCTTCACCGAAGCGCCGATCTTCCAACATATCATGCACGCCTTCAATTGCTTCTGCTTCTGTCATTGCGACAGTAACTCCTTTTCCAGCAGCAAGTCCATCAGCTTTAATTACGATCGGTGCACCTTTTTCTTTTATATACGCTGTCGCTTCTATAACGTCGGTAAACGTTTTATATTCTGCTGTCGGAATATTATATTTCACCATTAATTCTTTTGCAAAATTTTTACTACCTTCGATAATCGCTGCGTTTTTTCTAGGACCGAATACGGTTAAACCTTCAGACTCAAATCGATCGACAAGTCCATCAATCAATGGCTGTTCGGGACCGACAAATGTGAGATCGATATTTTCCTGTTTAGCAAACGCAACAAGTTCATCTTGTGCACTCTCTTCGATTGGAACGATTTCCGCTACATCTGTCATTCCATCATTTCCCGGAGCAACAAAAACTTTTTCTACTTTCGGACTTTGCGCAAATTTCCAAGCAAGCGCGTGCTCACGACCACCTTTACCAACAATCAGAACGTTCATTTCCTTCCCTCCTTACGTCTTTTTAATGTTTGAAATGTCTTACACCTGTAAATACCATCGCAATCCCATGTTCATTCGCTTTATCGATCGATTCTTGGTCACGAATGGAGCCACCCGGTTGAATGATCGCCGTTACACCAGCTTTTGCTGCTTCTTCGACTGTGTCATTCATTGGAAAAAATGCATCTGAACCCATTACAGACCCTTTTGCATGAGCGCCAGCTTGTTCAATCGCGATTTTAGCCGCTCCGACACGATTCATTTGACCCGCGCCAATTCCGACCGTTCGATCGTTTTTCGTTAAAACGATCGCATTCGATTTCACATGTTTTACGACATTCCAAGCTAGCTTCAATGCTTCCCATTCTTCCTCATTCGGTTCTCTTTTTGTCGGGATTGAAATGTCAGCATCCTCCAATGTATGGAGGTCAGCATCTTGAACGAGCAAGCCACCTGATACTGACATAAACTGTTTGTCATCTTTTGACGAGCCTTTCATATTAATCGTAAGAAGTCGCAAATTTTTCTTTTCCATCAAAATGTCAAGCGCTTCCTTACTGAATGATGGGGCGATCACAATTTCCAAAAAGATGTCTTTCATTTTTGCAGCTGTGTCTGCATCAATTTCACGATTCGCCGCAATAATCCCACCGAAAATTGACACGGGATCCGCCTCGTACGCATTCGTATAAGCAGAAATCAGTGTTTCGCCTCTACCAACCCCGCACGGGTTCATATGTTTAACAGCAACGACCGCTGGCTCTGTAAATTCCTTGACAATTTGCAACGCAGCGTTCGTATCTTGAATATTGTTGTACGATAATTCTTTCCCATGCAATTGCTTTGCAGCTGCGAGCGTACGATCGCTTTGAATAGGCGCTTCATAAAATGCCGCCTTCTGATGCGGATTTTCTCCATAGCGCAAATCTTGTTTTTTCGTATACGTCACCGTATACGATTCTGGAAAAGCCTCATCTGTTTCTTTCGTCAAATAATTTGCAATAACTGTATCGTACGCTGCTGTGTGACGGAATACTTTCGCTGCAAGCTGAAGTCTCGTTTCAATCGATGTTTCACCATTTTCTTTAAGTTCAGCGAGCACTTTTTTATAATCAGCTGGATCAACGACGACTGTCACATCGTTATGGTTTTTTGCAGCTGCACGAAGCATCGTCGGTCCGCCGATATCGATATTTTCGATCGCATCAGCAAACGTTGCTTCTTCCTTTGCAATTGTTGCTTGGAATGGATATAAATTAACGACGACTAAATCAATCGGGGTAATATGATGTTCAGCTAGCTCTTTTTCATGCTGTTCATTTCCACGCATGGCAAGTAAGCCACCATGAACGTTCGGATGGAGTGTTTTAACACGTCCATTTAAAATCTCAGGAAACTGTGTTACGTCCGAAATTCCTGTTACTGGCAACCCAGCTTCTTCAATTTTTTGTTTCGTTCCACCCGTTGAAACAATCTCAACGCCGAGTGCTGTCAGTTGTTCTACGAAAGGAAGAATTCCCGTTTTATCTGAAACGCTAATAAGGGCACGCTTTACTTTCATTTGTTTGAAGCCTCCTGTTTGTTCTTTTCAAATACATGTGCTAATGTTTGCGGATAAAGTACATGCTCAACGGTGTGAATTTTTTTACGTAAACTTTCTTCCGTCTCATCGTCAGAAATTTCAACCGCCTGCTGGGCAATGATTGGACCTGTATCCATTCCACTATCGACGTAATGAATCGTAACGCCTGTCACTTTCACACCGGCTCGAAATGCTTGCCCAATTGCGTCGAGACCGGGAAATGCAGGGAGAAGTGAAGGATGAATGTTCACGATTTTATGTTCATACGCTTCAAGGAGCGTTGGTCCGATTAGGCGCATATAACCTGCAAGAGCGATAAAGTGAACATCATAATCTCGAAGTTTTTCCAAGATCGCGCGTTCAAATGCAGATTTATTTTCAAAATCTTTTATTTTAAAAACGAAAGCAGGAATGTTTGCTTTTTCTGCCCGCTCCAATACTTTTGCACTCGGTTGATCGCAAATGAGCACCTCACACGTCGCCTGTAGTTGACCACCTTCAATTGCATCAATGATGGACTGAAAGTTCGACCCATTTCCTGATGCAAAAACGGCAAGTTTACACATCAAAGCCACCGCCTCTGAGCACGATTCCGCTTTCTTTCGTTACTCGGCCAATGACATGCGCATTTTCGCCTAACTCATTTAATTCGTTCATGAACGATGGAACTTCTTCCTCAGAAACGGCAAGCACCATCCCAATTCCCATGTTAAACGTGTTGAACATTTCTTTTTTTGATAGTTTTCCTTCCGTTTCAAGCAATGAAAAAATCGGGGGCACGACCCATTTATCACAATCAATCACTGCACCGAATCCGTCCGGAATCATGCGGGGAATATTTTCAATAAATCCGCCACCCGTAATATGTGAAATTCCATGAATTTGAAATTTTTCCAACAACGTTAAAATCGATTTTACGTAAATGCGTGTCGGGCGTAACAATTCTTCGCCTAAAGGCATCGCTAAATCTCCATATGTTTTCTGTAAATCAAGTCGTTTATCTTTTAATAAAATTTTTCTTACGAGTGAATAACCGTTACTATGCAAACCATTGGATTCAAGACCGATTAAAATATCTCCTGCTTTAATCGCGTCACCTGTAATGACGTTTGATTTTTCAACAATACCGACTGCAAATCCAGCCAAATCATACTCATTTTTAGCATATAAATCAGGCATTTCGGCTGTTTCACCACCAATTAACGCGCAACCTGATTGTGTACAGCCATCTGCAATCCCCTTAACAATCTGTTCAACGCGCTCGGGAACGAGGTTTCCAGTTGCGATATAATCAAGAAAATAGAGTGGTTCAGCACCTTGGACAACGATATCGTTCACACTCATTGCGACACAGTCAACCCCGATCGTATCGTGCTTATCGAGCATAAATGCGAGCAATAGCTTTGTGCCAACACCGTCAGTACCCGATACGAGTACAGGTTCCTTGTAACCGAGTTCTGAAAGATCAAACATGCCACCAAAAGCACCTAAACTACCAATGACACCTTTTCGTTCCGTTCTAGCGACATGTTGCTTCATGCGTGAGACTGCTTCATATCCTGCTTCGATATCGACCCCAGCGCGTTTGTATGCATCAGTCATTTCTTTTACTCTCCTTTACGATGAATGGGATCCTTTTGACGAAATGGAAGTCTCGCCAGTCGCCCACAACACTTTTACGAATAAATCACGGACGATAGATCCTTACACGTGCTCGTTATATTTTCGAACATGCTCACTCGGTGAATTGTTATAAATTTCGGTTGGATATTTGCCAGTAAAGCAAGCGAGACAATGTCCAGATCCTATGCCTTCTCCATCACTTTCAAGTGCTTTAAGCATGCCATCGATACTAATAAATGCGATTGAATCCGCACCGACTTCTTCTTTAATTTCTTCAATTGAATGGTTTGCTGCAATTAATTCTTCTTTCGTTTTCATGTCGATTCCGTAATAACATGGATTTTTAATCGGTGGAGCACTAATTCGAACGTGAATTTCTTTTGCCCCCGCTTCCCGTAACAGTTTCACAATTCGGCGAATCGTTGTGCCACGGACGATCGAATCATCGACCATGACTACACGCTTTCCTTCCACGACCCCACGAACAGGTGAAAGCTTCATTTTCACCCCTTGTTCACGCAACGTTTGTGAAGGTTGGATGAATGTCCGCCCAACATAACGGTTTTTAATTAAACCGAGTTCATACGGGATGCCTGATTCTTCCGCGTAACCTATCGCTGCTGAAATGCTCGAATCAGGAACACCTGTAACGACGTCAGCGTCAGCTGGGGCTTCGAGGGCAAGCTGCTTACCAAGATTTTTTCTAGCCGTATGGATGTTCATTTGATTGATATCTGAATCTGGACGCGAAAAATAAATATATTCCATACCACACATCGAACGGGCATTTGAAGTTGAAAACATTTCTGAATGAAGCCCTTCATCACTAATGACGATGAGTTCTCCTGGTTTTACGTCGCGAATGTAGTCTGCACCGATTGTATCAAAGGCACACGTTTCACTTGCAACAACATAGGCTTCACCGAGCTTTCCAAGGGAAAGGGGACGAATGCCACTCGGATCAAGAGCGACCATCAGTTTATTTTCCGTCATGACGAGAAATGCATATGCGCCTTTAATCATCGAAAGTGCACTTTTAAACGCATCTTCAAGATTGACGTACGCACTTCTTTTTATTAAATGGACAAGTACTTCTGAATCCGATGTCGTTTGAAAAATACTTCCTTGGCTTTCAAGCTGGTGTTTCAATCCATATGCGTTCGTTAAATTCCCGTTATGTGCAACTGAAATTCCGCCTGTCATTGACCGAAAAAGGAGGGGCTGGATATTTTCATATCCGCGACCGCCTGCAGTTGTGTAACGAACATGACCGATTGCACTTTTACCTTTTAGTTCTTCAAGTACCCTTTGACCGAAAACATCATTGACGAGTCCGATATCTTTATGGACTTTTAATTCTTTTCCATTATTGACTACGATGCCCGCCCCTTCTTGACCTCTATGCTGTAAGCTATGAAGACCATAGTATGCGATTTGGGCAGCGTCTTCATGGCCCCATATGCCAAACACACTGCATTCCTCCTTCTAAAGTTGACACTACTTTGCCATCACGTTCGGAATTGCTTTTTCCCATGCGTTTTCAAGTTGCTCCATTTCGAGTTGCACGATTAGTTCATCGTTTTCATTTTTAATCGTTAATGTGGTGTCTTTCGTCACACGTCCAATCTGTTGAGCTTGAACGATCGATTCAAACTGTTCTTTATGTTCCTCTTTTACTGACACAACAAAACGTGATTGTGTTTCACTAAACAAAGCTGTCACAGCACAGCCTGAAATCGTAATTTCAGCTCCTTTTTGTCCGTTAAGTATAGATTCCGTTAACGCAACAGCTAGTCCACCGTCAGACAGATCGATTGCAGAGGCAACGAATCCTAACTGAATCGCTTCAAGTAACTCGGCTTGGCGGACTTTTTCAACGTCTAAATCAATCGTTGGTGCTTTGCCTGAAATGTCACCATTTACAAGCTTTTGCAACTCGCTTCCGCCAAATTCAGGAAATGTTTCACCGACTAAATAAATGAGATCACCATCTTCTTTCAAACTCGACGTCGTAACATGATTCATCTCTTTAATAAGTCCGACCATACCGATAATCGGTGTTGGATAAATCGCTTCACCGTTCGTTTCATTGTAGAGTGAGACGTTTCCACTTACGACTGGTGTCCCAAGAGCTCGACACGCTTCACTAATACCTGCAGCTGACTGCTCCATTTGCCAAAAAATTTCTGGTTTATCAGGACTTCCATAGTTCAGACCATCTGTGATCGCTATCGGTTCAGCACCTGTACAAACGATGTTACGAGCCGCTTCTGCAACCGCAATTTTCCCACCTGTATTCGGATCGAGGTAAATGTAGCGAGCGTTACAGTCTGTCGTCATCGCCACCGCTTTATTCGTACCCGGTATACGTACGACTCCTGCATTTGCACCCGGACTTAATAGAAGGTTTTGATCGCTTTTTTCGAAGTGATCATACACCCACTTTTTGCTTGCAACAGAGGGTTGCGAAATGAGCTGTAAAAAAGTTTCTTGAATGTTATCTATCATTGGTTTCTCGTCTCGTTCGGATTGAAAGGCTTTATCGTTGTTTGGCTCTTCTGAGCGTTTATAGTAAACAGGCGAATCTTCCGCTAACGCATCTGCCGGTACATCTGCCACGACTTCACCGTTAAAAAGGAGTCGGAATTGCTTGTCATTCGTCACTTTCCCGATAACCGCACATGGAACGTCCCATTGATTAAGGATTTGTTCAATTTCATGCTCGCGCCCTTTTTCAACGACGATAAGCATCCGCTCCTGCGTTTCAGACAACATCATTTCATACGGTGTCATGTTCGGATCACGCTGCGGAACTTTTTCCAGGTAAAGTTCGATTCCTGTTCCTGCTTTACTCGCCATTTCACTTGCAGATGACGTTAATCCTGCTGCACCCATATCTTGCATTCCGATGAGTGCATCGCTTTTCGCCAGTTTGAGGCACGCTTCTTGCACACGTTTTTCAAGCTCAGGATTTCCTTTTACAAACACTCCTTCTGAGTCATCGTCAGACAACTCTGAAGATGAAAATGTCGCACCATGTATCCCGTCGCGTCCTGTCTTAGGTCCAACATACATCACACTATTTCCTGTACCAGAAGCTAAACCTTTCACGAGATCATCATGCTTAATGAGGCCAACGACCATCGCATTAACGAGCGGATTTCCTTCATAGGCTTTATCAAACTGAACTTCACCGCCAACGACTGGAACACCCATCGTATTCCCATAATCTGCAATTCCTTTCACAGCATTTCTAAACAAAAATTGCACACGTTCAGATTGTAGTTCACCGAAACGCAATGAGTTCAACGCAGCGATCGGTCTTGCACCCATAGAAAAAACGTCACGCAATATCCCCCCGAGTCCTGTCGCAGCCCCATGGTACGGCTCAACAGCAGATGGGGAGTTATGACTTTCAATTTTAAACACGAGTGCATCGTTATCCCCGATATCGACAACACCAGCACCTTCACCTGGTCCTTGAATGACTCGGTTTCCTTCCGTCGGAAACTTTTTTAAAATCGGCTTTGAGCTTTTGTAGCTACAATGCTCAGACCACATGACTGAAAATAGTCCTGTTTCCGTATAATTCGGGAGTCTGCCTAAAATTTGCGTAACCTTGTCATATTCCTCATCGCTTAATCCGAGCTCGCGATAAAGCTTCTCATCTTGAATTTGTTGAGCTGTCGGTTCGTCGTAAGTGCTCATTCCTGCTCCTCCAATCGTAATCGCTTAAAAATCAAATCAACATTTTTTAAATGGTATTCGTAGTTGAAGCAATCCGCAATTTCTTCGTTCGAAAGTCGCTCTGTTATCTTGTTCTCAGCCTCTATTAAGTCGCGGAATTGGACTTGCTCTTCCCACGCTTGCATCGCTTTTGGCTGAACGAGGTCATAGGCTTCCTCACGCGACATTCCTTTATCAATGAGACTTAACATAACACGTTGAGAGTAAATAAGTCCGAACGTTCTGTTCATATTTCGCTTCATATTTTCAGGGTACACTGTTAAATTTTTCACAATGTTTCCGAACCGATTGAGCATGTAGTTTAATGCGATCGTTGCATCAGGCAATATAATCCGTTCTGCTGATGAATGAGAAATATCGCGTTCATGCCAAAGTGGAATGTTTTCATATGCTGTTAACATATGACCGCGAATGACCCGGGCAATGCCCGACATGTTTTCTGAACCGATTGGGTTTCGTTTATGCGGCATCGCTGAAGACCCTTTTTGTCCTTTAGCGAAAAATTCTTCAACTTCACGTGTTTCTGATTTTTGTAGTCCACGAATTTCGATTGCAAATTTTTCAATGGATGACGCAATGAGTGCAAGCGTCGATACGTAATGGGCATGGCGATCTCGTTGCAATGTTTGCGTTGAAATTGGAGAAGGCTTGAGGCCAAGGTTTTCACATACGTATTTTTCGACAAACGGATCGATATTCGCATACGTTCCGACAGCGCCCGATAGTTTTCCAACTCGTACCGTTTCAGCTGCTTGCTTAAATCGTTCAAGATTTCGTTTCATCTCTTCGTACCAGAGCGCCAGCTTCAGTCCGAACGTCGTCGGTTCCGCATGAACACCATGTGTCCGTCCCATCATCACAGTGTATTTATGCTCAATAGCTTTATTTTTTAAAATCTCGAGAAAGTTTTCAAGATCGCTTTGTAAAATATCATTCGCTTGCTTCAATACATATGATAGAGCTGTATCAACAACATCTGTTGACGTAAGGCCATAATGGACCCACTTTTTTTCTTCTCCAAGTGTTTCAGAGACCGCTCTTGTAAAAGCAACAACATCATGGCGTGTTTCTTCTTCGATTTCACGGATTCGTTTTACGTCAAAAGACGCTTTTTCACGTATGCGTTTCACATCTTCTTTCGGAATTTCCCCAAGTTCTGCCCACGCCTCACAAGCGAGAATTTCGACTTCAAGCCATGCTTTGTAACGATTTTCTTCTGTCCAAACTTTTCCCATTTCAGGTCGCGTATACCGTTCAATCATGTTGTGTCTCCTTTTTTATTCCCATATTTGCAACTTGTTTATCGTTTCAAATGCTTCGTCTACACTATTTGCAAGTACATTTAAATGACCCATTTTGCGATTGTGCTTTGCTTCAGCTTTTCCGTACAAATGAAGCTTGCACGTTTCAAAACATCCAATGCTTGCTAACGTTTTTTCGACATGTTGTCCTAAAATATTGACCATCACAACATCGGTATGTAACGCTGTCCTTCCAAGTGGCCAACCGCAAATAGCCCGAATGTGCTGCTCAAATTGTGATGTCTCACACGCATCAAGCGTATAATGACCAGAATTGTGTGGTCTCGGTGCAAGCTCATTCACATAAATCGTCCCTGCTTCTGTTAAAAACATTTCAACCGCGAGCGTTCCGACAAGCTCAAATGCATCTGCCAACTGAATCGCAAGTTGTTTTGCTTTTTCCGCGGTATCTTCAGAAATTCTTGCTGGTACTATACTTTGATGCAAAATATTATTGACGTGGATGTTTTCTGCGACTGGAAATGTTGCTGTTTCTCCTGTTACACTTCTCGTAACAATAACGGAAATTTCTTTTTCAAACGCAATCCATTTTTCGAGCACACATTCATTTTTTTCTAGCAACTTTCTTGCGCTGTCAATGTCAGCATCACTACGAATAACGATTTGTCCTTTTCCGTCATATCCTCCACGCGTCGTTTTCAGTACAGCTGGAAAGCCTAGTTCCTGAATGCCTTTGTTGATCTCATCTGATGTCGTCACAACGTGATAAGGAACTGTCGCAATACCCGAATCATTAATTTTTTGTTTTTCAAGTTTGCGATCTTGAGTCATGGCAAGCAGTTTGCTCCCTTGCGGCAAATAAGCTTTTTCTTCAAGCCATTTCGCCGTTTCGTCACTTATGTTTTCAAATTCATACGTAACAACGTCGCTTACTTTTGCTAATTCGTTAGCTCCATCTTTGCTGTCATATGGAGCGACAACTTCAATGTCTGCCACTTGGGCGCAAGGCGAATTTGGTGTCGGCTCAAGAACGGCTATACGATAGCCCATTTCTTTCGCTGCGATCGCCATCATCCGGCCAAGCTGACCACCACCTAATATTCCTATCGTTTGTTCCGGAAGAATTGTTTTCCTCATGTTAATTTGTCACTGCTTTCCATTACGTTTTGTTCTAACTGTTTACGTCGTTCAGCCAATTTATCTGCAATCATTTCATCAAATGCACCGAGAATTTCTGCCGCAAGCAAGGCTGCGTTCGTTGCCCCTGCAACCCCGATGGAAACGGTCGCAACAGGTACTCCACTCGGCATTTGGACGATCGATAATAACGAATCAACGCCCTGTAGTGTTCTCGATTTCACGGGAACTCCGATAACGGGTAATGTCGTTTTTGCTGCGACCATCCCTGGTAAATGTGCGGCGCCACCTGCCCCTGCGATAATTACCTTAAGTCCGCGTTCTTTCGCTTCTTCTGCATAACGAAACATATAGTCAGGCGTACGGTGTGCAGAAACGACTTTTTTTTCGTACGAAATGTTCAACTCATCAAGCACATCACACGCATGTCTCATCGTATCCCAATCTGACGTACTTCCCATAATAACACCGACAATTGGTTCCATCTAGCATGCTCCTTTCATCTATATAGCATCGTTTAAAATCCATTAATTTACTCTTTTAAAACAATTTTTAATTACGTTAACCTTTCGTTGTGGTTGCTTGAACATGGAAACAAACAAAAAGCCGAAAGAGAATCGATCTTCTCTAATGACTAGAGAAAGCGTTCACTTCGGCTTTACGTTCAACTTCATCCATCCATTTCATTGCAAATAAGCAAAAATTGCGATCGGAAGCTTTCTCCTCATAGTCTAACAATTCACGGTCGTTAGGTAGAAACATTCAGGCCATATTCCCAAACATATATGAGGCGTACGTACTTTTTAATTCATCTCTATCTTAGCAATGTTGTTTTTCCAATGTCAATAAAAATCGAACGTTTTGTCTTTTTAATTTTATAATGTTCGTGTTTTCTTCACTTCCCCTCTTTTATTCCTTCAAAAATAATCGATTGCTTCAAATATTCCGGTTCACTTTTTTTTCGTTTTTGTTGAAAAATTGGCTTTTCGATTCGTCGGACTGGTTTGTAGCCTTCGCGTTTCATACGTTCGAGACAATCGCCAATCGTTTCATTTTCAAGCACTTCAAATTTCTTCTTCTGCGGCACGTTTTTGCAACCCCTTTACAGCTTTGACCCAAAATCCGCCATGAATCGTACGCGGTTCATATGTGATGATGAATGCTTTCGGATCAATTTCTTTTAAATGTACGTGTAATTTTTTTTCTTGCTTACGCGGTGTTAATATTTGCATCACCATTCGCTGGCCTTCACGGCCATGGGCAATCCAACTCGTCACACCATACCCTTTATCACGGAGTTTCGCCTCCATTCGATGATCGATTTGAGATGTAGTCACATGAACTGTAATGTAGCCAAGCGCAAGCTTTTCTTCAATTTTCATTCCTGCGATGACGCCAAGACCGTATCCAACCGCGTACGCCACTAAATTTTGAATTTCATTTAAATTTTCAAGCACGAGACCTAATCCAATAACATAAATAACAACTTCAATCATACTGACGAACGCTGCTGCATAGCGAAAACCTTTTAACGTTAAAATCATCCGAATCGTGAAAAAAGATACATACACGATGTTTATGATTAAAATAAGCGTAACCATGACCAACCCATTTGTTAGCATACCTGCAATCGCTCCTCTCCAAATTGAACTAGCAGTAGCACAAAAATAGCATACATAACGTAGAAAAGAAAAAGGACCATCATGGCCCTTACTATACATTTATATATGACCGTTATATATATCGGTCAAACCTAATAAAAATTATGGAATTGAAACTGAAAATTAGTGAAATGATGTTATCTTCAAAATCACTGTTCAAGTTAGTTTTTCTTAAAAATAGCAAAAAAGCCTTTAATTTGTTTACAATCGCAAGCATAAGGTGATTTCGACTACCATTGTAGCGTTAAATTTTATTTTTATAGAATACATCGCCGATGAATTCAATGATTCTATAGGTTATAACGTTCCATTGTTCGGAACCGCATTATTGTTTCATTAATTTAACTAAAATACGAAGATATGATAAATTTTTGTTTGCGTTCTGTATAAAAATCTTCTATTTATCACCTGTATATGGTAACTTAAAAGTGATCCACCATGACAATTGAAAACTGATCCACTCTTGATAGAAAATAACCCTAACGA